>JAKOMY010000096.1 GCA_022702225.1 Microbacteriaceae bacterium
ACGTGGTGCTCACCGAGCACGCGCAGGGTGAGGGTGAAGGGTTCTCCGTCGATCACCAGATCGGCGCGGGTCCCGGATGCCGAGACCTCCACGTCGACGGCGCGCACCTCGGCCCGCTCGCCCCGACCGAACCACCGCACGTCCTGCCCGCGCTCGCGCGCGATCGGCTCCATCGCGGCCACACGCGGATCGTCGGCATTGAGGACGGCGAGGCCGCCTTCGCGGGTGGCCTTCACCAACTCGCTCTTGGCGTGGAACGTCGACTCGATGCCGCCGAACCCGCCGGCGTGCGCCATGCCGACCATCAGCACGACTCCGATGTCGGGGGTGACCAGACCCGCGAGGTGCGCGATGGCGCCCGGGGCGCTGGCTCCGAACTCGCTCACGAGGTAGCGCGTGTTCTCGGTGACGCGCAGCATCGTCAGCGGGGCGCCGACCTCGTTGTTGAACGAGGCGCGCGGTGACACCGTCTCTCCCTCGTCCTCGAGGATGCGCGCGAGGAGGTTCTTCGTGGTCGTCTTGCCATTCGACCCCGTGATGCCGACGATCTTGAGCGCGCCCGTCTCGCGGACTCGAGCCACCACGTCCCGAGCCAGGTCGCCGAGGGCGGCCACGGCATCCGGGACGACGATCTGGCTCACCGCGTCGTCGAGCTCGCGTTCGACGATCGCGAGGGCCGCGCCCCGCTCGACGGCCGTGCCGACGAAGAGGTGGCCGTCGGTGGTCTCACCGGGCTTGGCGACGAAGATGCCGCCGGGCTCGATCAGGCGCGAGTCGGTGTCGACGAGCCCCGAGACGAGGGTGTCGGCAGTGTCGTCGCCGCGGACGACGAGACGCCCGCCGAGCACGTCGGCGAGGTGGGAGAGGCTGAGGGAGATCATTGCTGTGGGACGCCCTTTCCGGTCGCATTCGTTACCGAGACGAGACCGACGTGGGCCCTTTCTCAGCCGAACTTGGGCAGTTCGGGGGTCGTGGTTCCGGACGGGATCACCCGGTAGGACTTGAGAACCTGGGTGAGGGCCTTCTGGAACGCGGGGGCGGTGGCCGCCGACGATTTTACCGTCCGCGGCTCGTCCAGGTTGACCGCGACGACGTACTGCGGGTCGTCGGCGGGGGCGAAACCGATCATCGTGGTGAAGTACGCGTCGGGCTTGTAGGCACCCGTGTTCTCGTCGACTTTCTCACCCGTACCGGTCTTGATCGCGATGCGGTAGCCGGGAATGGCGATCTTCGAGGCGAGCTCGCCCTGCGTGGCGACGTTCTCGAGCATGAGCGAGACCTCCTTCGCCGTGTCGGTCGAGATGACCTGGGTGCCCTCGGTCGAGGGGACGTCGGTGACGGTGCCGTCGGCCGCGGTGCAGCCCTCGACGATCGACAGCGGCTTCTTCACGCCGCCGTTGGCGATGGTCTGGTACGCGCCCACGAGCTGGGGCACGGTGACCGACAGGCCCTGACCGAAAGCCGTGTTGAAGAAGGTCTGCTTGTCCCAGTCCTGGACGGGGTGCAGGATGCCGCCCGACTCACCCGGGAAGTCGATCGCGCTCGTCGTTCCCATGCCGAACTTCTGCAGGTAGTCGAAGCGCGTCTGCGCGGGGATCATCTCGGCGAACTTGGAGATACCCACGTTCGAGGAGTCGATGAGGACGCCGGTGGGGGTGTAGACGTTCGGGCCGTGCGAGAACGCGTCGGAGACGCGCGCGTCGCCGTCCAGCACCTCGCGCCCCGAGGCCGTGACCGTCGTCTGCGGCGTGTACGAGCCGCTGTCCAGGCCGATCGCCGTCGTGAGGGCCTTGAACGTCGAGCCGGGCTCGAACGGGCTCGAGAACGCACGGCTGCCGCGGTCCTCGGGGGCCGTGGCCGTGGGGTCGTTGGGGTCGACCGTCGGGTACTCGGCGAGGGCCCGGATCTTGCCCGTTTTGGCCTCGACCACGGTGATGGTGCCGCGCAACGACCCGGTGTTCTGCACCTGCTCGGCGATGAGCTGTTGCAGGTACCACTGCAGGTCGCGGTCGATCGTGAGCTTGAGGGTGCCGCCGTCGACGGCGGGCTGAGTGACGACCTCGGTGCCCGGGAGCACCACGCCGTCGCGGCTCTGCTGGAAGACGACCTTGCCGTTGGTCGAGGCGAGGCAATCGTTGTCGGCCGCCTCGAGGCCGGCGAGGGCCTGACCGTCGCTGCCGACGAAGCCCAGCAGGTTTCCCGCCACCGCCCCGTCGGGATACATACGACCGGCCTGCGGCGGGAAGCTGAGGAACGGCAGCCCCAGGGCCACGAGGGCTCGGTACTGCTCGGTCGAGACGTTCTTCGCGATCATCGCGTAACGCGACTCGGGGTTGTCGGCCACGGCATCCTGGACGATCTTCTGCACGTCGGCGGCGTCCTGGCCGGTGACACCGGCGATCTGGGCAGCCAGGTCGGGCCAGGCCGTCGTGGTCTCGTTGCCGTCGTCGTCGCGCGTGGTCACGCCCTTCGCGGCGAGCATCGGGTCGATCTGCACGTCGTAGCGATTCACGCTGGTGGCCAGGGGCACCCCGTTGTCGTCGACGATCGATCCGCGCGAGGCGTACTCGATGCGGGAGTTCTGCAGACCCATCGAGAGCGAGTCGTCCACGTGGTCTCGGGCGTTGACGACCTGGATGTCGACCAAGCGGACGACGAAGGCGATGATCACGATCAGGACGACCGCGAGGGCGACGACGGTGCGACGCCGCGGGGAACGGGAGGTTGTCGTCGTCATGGCTCTCATCGTGTCGCGGGAGTCGGCAGACCGTCGCTGATCGGCGGGGGTGTCGCGGATTGGGCGGTCGGGGCGGCGGCCTCGGTCGGCGCGGGCGATCCGGGTGCCGCGGGCGCGGGAGTGGCCGTGCCGTTCTCGGTGGTGGATGCCGCCGGGTCGGTCACCAGCGGGACACCCGAGATCAGGGCGTTGCCGACCGAGCCGCGGCCCTTGGCGTCCACCGAGGAGGCGGTGTCGGCGGGCTTGTCGGAGCCGATCACGGCACCGTCGCTGAGGCGCAGGTACGTCGGCGACTCGTCGATGACCATGCCGAGCGCTGCGGCGTTGGCCGCGAGGTACTGCGGCGAGCTGAGTCCCGCGCTCTCGTCGGAGAGGATCTGCTTCTGGTAGGTCAGATCGCGCTGCTGCTGGGTGAGCGACGAGATCTCGAAGGAGCTCTGGGTCGTCAGGATGCCGAGCCCCATCTGCACCAGCACGATCGCCAGCGCGCCGAGCACGGCGATGACGCCGAACAGGCGCCGCGGGGCCCGACGACGCGCGGTCGCGGGAACGACGGTGAGCCGGCGCTCGCGAACGGGCGTCGGGAAGTCGGGCAGGAAGGCCGCATCGATGGCCTGGGGTGCACTCATGCGTCCTCCTGGATTCTCTCGGCCGCGCGCAGACGCACGGGGGTGGCGCGGGGATTGACCGCGCGCTCTTCGTCGCCCGCCAGCTCCGCGCCGCGAACGAGGAGCCGGAACTTCGGCGCGTGCTCGGGCAGCTCCACGGGCAGTCCGCGCGGAGCCGTGGACGTCGACGCGTCGGCGAAGACGCGCTTGACCAACCGGTCCTCGAGCGACTGATACGACAGCACGACGATGCGCCCGCCGACACCGAGCACGCTCAGCGCGGCCGGGATCGTTCGCTCGAGCACCGACAGTTCGGCGTTGACCTCGATGCGCAGGGCCTGGAAGACGCGTTTGGCCGGGTGACGCTCGCGCAGCACCGCGGCGGGAGTGGCCGCCTGCAGGACCTCGACCAGCTGGCCGGAGCGCTCGAGCGGCGCCTCGGCGCGGGCGGCGATGATCGCGCGGGCGTAGCGACCGGCGAGCTTCTCTTCGCCGTAGCGCTCGAAGATGCGGCGCAGATCGCCCTCGCCGTAGGTCGCCAGCACCTCCGCGGCCGTCACGCCGGTGGTCTGGTCCATGCGCATGTCGAGCGGCGCGTCCTGGGCGTAGGCGAAGCCGCGGTCGGCGACGTCGAGCTGGAGCGACGACACACCGAGGTCGAACAGGATGCCGTCGACCTTAGCGACACCGGCAGAGGCCACGGCCTCGGCGATCCCGTCGTAGACGGTGTGCACCAGGGTCACGCGGTCGCCGAAACGCGCGAGACGCTCCCCCGCGATGCGAAGGGCGTCGGTGTCGCGGTCGAGGCCGATGAGACGGGTCTCGGGGAAGCGTTCGAGGAACGCCTCGGAGTGGCCGCCCATACCGAGCGTTCCGTCGACGAACACCGAGCCGGGCTTGTGGAGCGCAGGGCCCAGCAGCTCGGCGCAGCGCTCGAGCAGGACGGGGGTGTGGATGTCGCGGATGTCCATGATGTGTCGGGCGGAACCTTCGGACTCTGATCCCCATCCGCGTCGACCTGGCGCCGGGGAAGTGCGTCAGGGCGAGCGGCTGGGCATCACAGCCGAAGGGTCAGAAGAGTCCCGGGATCACCTCCTGTTCCATCTCGGCGTACGTTTCTTCGTTGCTCTCCGCGTAGGAGTTCCACGCCTCGGCGTCCCAGATCTCGGCGTGTGCTCCGACGCCGGTGACGACGAGTTCGCGACCGAGCCCCGCGTAGGTACGCAAGGCGGGCGGGACGGTGATGCGGTTCTGACTGTCGGGCTTCTCGGCGCTGGCCCCCGAGAGGAACATGCGCAGGAAGTCGCGGGCCTGCTTGTTGCTGAGCGGGGCCTCGCGGATCCGCTCGTGCACGCGCTCGAACTCCTCGGTGCTGAACACGTAGAGGCAGCGGTCCTGCCCGCGCGTGATCACCACTCCGGCGCCGAGATCGTCACGGAACTTCGCCGGCAGGATGACCCGACCCTTGTCGTCGAGCTTGGGTGTGTGCGTTCCGAGCAGCATTCGGGCGTCCACCCCCTTCGTCCGGCCTGCGAAGTTTCCCCCACTTTACTCCACCGCCCTCCACTTCGCTATCAAATTCCGGGGCTTCTGCGCGGAAGCACAGCCGTGTACTGTGATCGACCGCCCCGACGGATCGCGCCGGACTCCGCGTTTTTCCGCCGCCGAACCGCGACAGTCACCCCCGAAGACACCTCGAGTGGAGGAAAAGGGAGCGATTCGAGGCCTTATCTCGCCCCTCTCCCCCTCCACGGCGCCATTCCGTCGCGGACAGGACCCCCGGGCGCACGAAAAAGCACCGGCTCCGAAGAGCCGGTGCTGAAGAAGTGAGTGTCGGGCTTAGGGTCCGTCGTGGCGGCGGTCCCAGCGTTCGTTCATGCGATCCATGAACGACGAACCGGAGGCGCGAGCCGGTCGGGGCTTCGCGGCGGGTGCTGCCTGAGCGGCGCCGCGCGTCGGGGTGACGGCGAAGACGACCCCGCCGACCATGAGGAGGAATCCGACGACGCCCACGGCGATGCCGACGAAACCGGTGTTGAACCCGATCGACACGCCCGCGACGAGAGCGCCGAGACCGGCCAGCACGAGGATGGAACCGAGGACGATGTTGCGGTAGCTGAGGGCACGACTGGGGGCAGACACCACATCGGTGTCGTTGCTCATGAGATGGCGCTCCATCTCGTCCAGTAGACGCTGCTCCTGCTCTGACAGTGGCATGCATCCCCCTTTGTTGTTCGTTGTGGACGATTCTACGCGCGGCGTGGATCACTAGGCTAGGCCCGTGGCGACCTCCCCGGAACCGATCGAAGCTGTTTCCCAGCGACTCGACAAGTTCCTCTCCGAACAGCTATCGTACGCCTCTGCACTGGGCCCGGAGGCGGAGGCGTTCACCCGATCGGGGGCTTCCGCCCTCCAGGGAGGAAAGCGTCTGCGGGCCCGCTTCTGCCTCGCCGGGTGGAGTTCGGTTCGCACGCTCGAAGACCCGCCCTCCTCCTCATTCGACGAGTCCGCGCTGGCCGTGGCCACCTCCCTCGAGATCTTCCACGCCGCCGCCCTCGTCCACGACGACCTCGTCGACAACAGCGACACGCGCCGAGGTCAGCCCGCGGCCCACCGCGCGTTGCAGAAAGCGCATCAGGATGCCGACTGGGCCGGTGACTCCGACGCGTTCGGTCGATCCGGAGCGATTCTCCTCGGCGACCTGCTGGTCGCGTGGAGCGACGATCTGCTCGAGGAGGGCCTGAAGGGCCACCGCCATGCCGCCCCGACCCGTCGCGCCTACGCGCGGATGCGCCGCGACGTGACGATCGGCCAGTTCCTCGACGTCGCCGAGGAGTCCGCCTACACCGTCTACCCCGACGACGCCCATGCGGAGCGGGCGCTGCGCATCGCCTCGTACAAGTCGGCGCGCTACAGCATCCAGCAGCCCCTCCAGATCGGCGCGGCTCTCGCCGGCGCCGACGAGGCGCAGCTCGACGCCCTCGGGCGCTTCGGTCACGACGTCGGCATGGCGTTCCAGCTGCGCGACGACGTGCTGGGGGTCTTCGGCGACAGCGCGGTCACCGGAAAGCCGGTCGGTGACGACCTGCGCGAGGGAAAGCGCACGGTGCTGGTCGCCTACGCCCGTGAGAGTCTGTCACCTCAGCGACGCGAGGGCTTCGACGCCCTCCTGGGCGACCCCGCCCTGGATGGGGCGCAGATCGCGGCGCTGCAGCAGACGATCCTCGACACGAGAGCACTCGAACGCACGGAGGACCTGATCGCCGACTACTCGCGGCGAGCCGATCTCGCTCTCGCCGACGCCGAGGTCGACACGGCCGCACTCGAGGACCTCCGCGCTCTCGCGCGTGCCGCCACCGAACGAACGGCCTGAGGCCGGGACGTCTCAGGCGAGGGTCGCGGCGACTCGGCGGACCTCGCTCTTGCGCCCGGCGAGCAGAGCCTCGATGGGTGCCATGCCGATGCTCTCTTCCGGAGTCAGGAGCCAATCGATGGTCTCGTCGGCGTCGAACCCGGCATCGTGCAGAACGATGATCGTGCCGCGCAGCGACGCCAGCGGGCGCCCGTCCACGATGAAGACCGCCGGCACCTTGAACACGCCTTCGCGGCGCGAGCCGACGAGGTAATGCTCGTCGAACAGGCGGCGGACGCGGCCGAGCGACTCGTCGAGCATCTCGACCAGGTCGGGAATGGTCAGCCACGCGGTCTCGTAACGGGAAGTCTCACTCACTCGCCCATCCTCTCATTTCCGCCGCCCCGGACCGCCCCGCGGTCCATCTGCACACGAGTCACATGCGTCACAACCGTCACTTTCGTTGACATCAGCCCCGAGGCATGCCAGCGTGTCGGGCAGTCGAACGAACGGAATCCCCCCACCATGCGACGACTCACGCTGTCCCCCCTGCCCTCGCGACGCCGCGCGGTCGCCATCTGGCCGGCCGCTGTGGCCGGCTCGATCGCCCTGACCCTCGCCGCCGAGCACGCCGCTCACGCCGCGCCCCCCGAGCCCGCCCTCACGGTCCTGCCGCCCGCCCCCCGCGGTATCGGGGTGCCGGCACTCGCGGCCGTCACCGCCCCCACCACCTACACCGTCAAGTCAGGCGACACGGTGTGGGGCATCGCTCGGGCTCATGGTCTCGACACCGCGGCGGTCCTGGCGGCCAACGGCCTGACACCCGACAGCCTCATCCGACCCGGCCAGGTTCTCGCACTCACCCCCGCGGCGACGCCCGCTCCCCCGGCTCCCGCCGCTCCCGAAGCCGCACCCCGGTCGCACGAGGTCCGCCCGGGCGACACCGTCTCGGCCATCGCCCGCGCCAACGGCGTCTCGCTCGACGCCGTGCTCAGCGCGAACGCCCTCACGCGCGCCTCGATCATCTACCCGGGCGACGTATTGCAGATCCCGTCGGGATCCCCCGCACCCGCACCCGCGGCCGTGACCCCCGCCACCGCCCCCGGGCTGGATGCCGAGCAGTCCGAGAACGCACGCCTGATCATCCGCATCGGACGAGAACTCGGCGTCTCGGATCGCGGAATACTCATCGCCCTGGGCACCGCGATGCAGGAGTCGTGGCTGCGCAACCTCGATTGGGGCGACCGCGACTCGCTCGGCCTGTTCCAGCAGCGCCCCAGCACCGGCTGGGGCACCCCGGATCAGATCCTCGACCGAGAGCGGTCCACCCGCGTGTTCTACGGCGGAGCGGCCGACCCCAACGGCTCCGCGACCCGCGGCCTGCTCGACATCCCCGGGTGGGACCAGCTGTCGTACGCCGACGCCGCTCAGGCCGTGCAGATCTCGGCCTACCCGGACCGGTACGCCCAGTGGGAGCAACCCGCCACCACGTGGCTCTCCGTTCTCGGCTGATCTTCTCGTCCGAGGTGAGGGTGAGCCGCTCCCCGGCCTCACAGGGGGCGCTCCGTAGACTCGACCTGTGAGCACGAGTCAGCAGGCAGACCCGCTGATCGGCCGTCTCGTCGACGGCCGATACCGGGTCCGCGCGCGTATCGCGCGCGGCGGGATGGCGACCGTGTACGTGGCGACCGACCTGCGCCTCGAGCGCCGCGTCGCGCTGAAGGTCATGCACGGCCACCTCAGCGACGACACCGTGTTCCAGAGCCGCTTCATCCAGGAGGCCCGCTCGGCCGCCCGCCTGAGCGACCCGCACGTCGTGAACGTGTTCGACCAGGGCCAGGACGGCGAGATGGCCTACCTGGTGATGGAATACCTCCCGGGCATCACCCTGCGCGAGCTGCTGCGCGAGCATCGGCGCCTCACGATCGATCAGACCCTCACGATCATGGATGCCATCCTGTCGGGGCTCGCGGCAGCGCACCGGGCCGGGATCGTCCACCGCGACGTCAAGCCCGAGAACGTGCTGCTCGCCGAGGACGGCCGCATCAAGATCGGCGACTTCGGTCTGGCGCGCGCGACGACCGCGAACACCGCGAGCGGCGCCCAGCTCATGGGCACGATCGCGTACCTGGCGCCCGAACTCGTCACCCGCGGCACCGCGGACGCCCGCAGCGACATCTACTCGCTCGGAATCATGCTCTACGAGATGCTCGTCGGCGAGCAGCCCTACAAGGGCGAGCAGCCGATGCAGATCGCCTATCAGCACGCCACCGACTCCGTCCCGCGCCCCAGCGCCAAGAATCCCGGCGTTCCGGAGCAACTCGACGAGCTCGTGCTGTGGTCGACCGAGCGCGAGCCGGGCGATCGCCCCCTCGACGCCGGTGCGATGCTCGAGCGGCTGCGTGCGATCGAGAAAGAGCTCGGCCTCGCCCCCCAGGTCGCTCGCGCCGTGTCGGTGGGCACGACGGGCCCGGCCTCCGCAGCGGAGTCCCGCGAGCTGACCAAGGTCCTTCCCCAGACGGCATCCCTCCCCTCCGCCACCATCGATGAACCCGACAACGCCGCGCGTCTGCGCACCCGCACGCGTCGACGCACGGCGCGCGGGGCCTGGCTCCTCGTGCTCGTGCTGCTGCTGGCCGGCGGCGCCGGATTCACCGGTTGGTACTTCGGATCGGGGCCGGGCTCGCTCGTCGCCGTCCCCGACGTCTCGGGGCGGAGCTTCGCCGACGCCCAAGCCCTGTTGACGCAGCAGCAGCTGCAGGCGCAGGCGCAAGAGGTCACGGATCGAGAGATCCCCTCCGGCACGACGGTGGGGTCCGACCCCGCCCCCGGCGAACGGCTCGACAAAGAGACCGTCGTCACCGTCTTCGTCTCGATCGGACCGGCGACCCATCAGATCCCGGCCCTCGCCGGCAAGAGCGCGGACGAGGTGCGCGCGATCCTCGAGCAGGCCTTCGTCGGCGTCGCGGGCGACCCCGAGCGCCAGTTCGCCGACCCCGCCGACGGAACGGTCCTGGGCGCCTCGGTCATCCCCCGCTCGGGCGGCGACGCGATCGACTGCACGCAGGGATGCACCGTCTACGAGGGTGACGCGGCCTCGCTCGTCGTCTCTCTCGGCCCGATCCCCGACGTCACCGGAGACTCGCGCTCGCAAGCCCAGCGCGCCCTCGACGGCGTCGGGCTGAAGTCCTCGGTGACCGAGGAGTACAGCAACTCCGTGGCATCCGGCAACGTCATCGCCATGGGCCAGCGCGACGGCGGCGGCAACTGGCGCCCCGGTGACACGGTCCCCCTGCGCGTGTCGATCGGGCCGAAGCCCGTCGAGATCCCCGGCAACGTGGTGGGGATGTCGATCCGGGATGCCGTGAAGACCCTCGAAGCGCTCGGATTCCAGGTCAACGCGGGTATTGACGACGGCACCCTGCCCCTCGGCTTCAAGTACTGGGACATCTACAAGGTTCGCGCCACGAACCCCAAGGCCGGGACGACCGCTCCGCAGGGATCGACGATCACGCTGACGCCGACGCTGTAGGTGTCGCCGTCGAAGGGATCGTCGAGCCGCTCGCTGCGATCACCTTCGCGTCCTGAGCGCGACCTCACGAACGACGACGCCCCCGACCTCAAGGCCGGGGGCGTCGTCTGATTCACAAGAGAGTCAGCGCTTCTCGAGCTCCTCGGCCACGAGGAACGCGAGCTCGAGGCTCTGACGGTGGTTCAGACGCGGGTCGCACAGGCTCTCGTAGCGCGTGGCGAGGGTCGCCTCGTCGATCTGCTCCGAGCCGCCCAGGCACTCGGTGACATCGTCGCCGGTGAGCTCGACGTGGATGCCGCCGGGGTGCGTGCCCACCGAGCGGTGCGCCTCGAAGAAGCCGCGAACCTCGTCCACGACGTCGTCGAACCGGCGCGTCTTGTAGCCGGTGGGGGTGGTGATGCCATTGCCGTGCATCGGGTCGGTGACCCAGAGCGGGGTGGCGCCCGAGTCGCGGACGGCCTCGAGCAACGGCGGCAGGGCGTCGCGGATCTTGCCCGACCCCATGCGGGTGATGAAGGTCAAGCGACCCGGCTCGCGCTCGGGGTCGAGCTTGTCGATCAGCGCCAGCGCGGTGTCGGTCGTCGTGGTGGGGCCGAGCTTGACACCGATGGGGTTGCGGATCTTCGAGAAGTAGTCGACGTGAGCGCCGTCGAGCTCGCGGGTGCGCTCGCCGATCCACTGGAAATGCGACGACGTGTTGTACGGCTGGCCCGTGCGCGAGTCGATGCGCGTCATGGGGCGCTCGTAATCCATGAGGAGACCCTCGTGGCCGGTGTAGAACTCGACGCGGGTGAGTTCGTCGAAGTCCGCCCCGGCGGCCTCCATGAACTTGATGGCCCGGTCGATCTCGGTCGCCATGCTCTCGTAGGCCTGATTGGCCGGGGTGCTCGCGAAACCCTTGTTCCAGCTGTGCACCTCACGGAGGTCGGCGAAGCCGCCCTGCGTGAAGGCGCGAATGAGGTTCAGGGTCGACACGGCCGTGTGGTAGCCCTTGAGCAGACGCGCGGGGTCGGCCTTGCGCGACTCCTCGGTGAAGTCGTAACCGTTCACGATGTCGCCGCGGTAGGCCGGTAGCGTCACGTCACCACGCGTCTCGACGTCGCTCGAGCGCGGCTTGGCGAACTGACCCGCCATGCGGCCCATCTTGACCACGGGCATCGAGGCGCCGTAGGTCAGGACGACGGCCATCTGGAGCACGGTCTTGATGCGGTTGCGGATCTGCTCGGCGGTGGCACCGGCGAAGGTCTCGGCGCAGTCACCGCCCTGCAGGAGGAAGGCCTGGCCGGCGGCGGCACGAGCGAGGCGCTCGCGCAGGTTGTCGACCTCACCGGCGAAGACCAGAGGCGGGAGGGTCGAGAGTTCTGCGGATGCCGCGGCCACAGCGGCCTCGTCATACCACTGCGGCTGCTGCTTGATGGGCAGGGTTCGCCAGTGGTCGAGGTCGTGGAGCTGCTGATTCACCCCTGAAGTCTAGTGGCGGGAGACCGGCGCCTTCGCCGCCCGCGACGTGGCGAGACGGTCCTTCACGGTCGAGGCGTAGACGTCTTCGTACCGCTGCTCGCCGAGACGCTGGAGCGCCACCATGATCTCGTCGGTGACGGAACGCAGCACGTAGCGGTCGCCCTCCATCCCCTCGAAGCGCGAGAAGTCGAGGGGCTCGCCGATCACGATGCCGACACGCCCCACGCGGGGCAGGCGCTGGCCGATCGGCATGACGGCGCCGGTGTCGACCATGACCACGGGCACGACCGGGACGCGCGCCTCGAGAGCCATCCGTGCGATGCCCGTGCGCCCGCGGTACAACGTGCCATCCGGGCTGCGCGTTCCCTCGGGGTAGATGCCGAGCAGCTCGCCACGCCCCAGCACCCCCAGGCCCGTGTTGAGAGAGGCCTCGGAGGCCTTGCCGCCCGACCGGTCGATGGGCAGCTGGCCCGTCGCGGTGAAGAACATGCGAGTGGCCCAGCCCTTGAGACCCTTGCCCGTGAAGTAGTCGCTCTTGGCGAGGAACGCCATCCGGCGGTCGATCATGAGCGGCAGGAAGATCGAGTCGGAGAACGACAGGTGGTTGCTGGCCAGGATCGCCGCGCCGTCGGCGGGGATGTTGCGCCGGCCCACCATCCACGGGCGGAACACGGCCTTGATGACCGGCCCGATCACCACGTACTTCATGAGCCAGTAGAACATCGTCAGCGCTCCTTCCCGGCGAGGTCCGCGACCCCGATGAGACCGGCGTCGTTGCCCAGACGTGCGATCGCGAACTCGGCGACCGGACGTTCACCGTACCCCGGGAGCGAGGTCTCGTACGCGAGCTTCACGGGCTCGAGCAGGTCGGCGCCGAGCTGGGCCACTCCCCCGCCGATCACGAAGACCTCGGGGTCGAGCACCGCCTGGAAGCCGCCGCACGCCTCGCCCAGGGCCGTGGCGACACGGCGGAGGGCCTCGATCGCCCCCGGATCGCCGGCGAGGACCAGGCGCGAGACGGCGGGGCCGGGGATAGCGCCCCGCTCCTCGCGCACGGCGGCGAGAGCCGCACCGATGCCGCCCTCGTTGGCGATGGCGTTGGCCTCGCGCTGCAGTGCGCGTCCCGAGGCGTACTGCTCGAGGCATCCGTTCTGCCCGCACCCGCAGGGGTGACCGCCGCGCACGAAGCGCATGTGGCCGAGTTCGGCGCCGATGCCGTGCCCGCCGCGGAAGAGCTCCCCGTCGGTGACGACGGCACCGCCGACGCCGGTGCCCATCGTGAGCATGACCATGTCGCGCACGCCCCGCCCCGCACCGAAGCGGTACTCCCCCCAGCCCGCGGCGTTCGCGTCGTTCTCGATCGTGACGGGGGCGTCGAGACGCTGCTCGAGACGCGCGCGGAGGGGCTCGTCACGCCAGTCGATGTTCGGCGCGTAGATGACGGTGCTGCGGTCGCGGCTGATGAAGCCGGCGGCGGCCACGCCGATCGCGTGGATCTCGTGGGCGCGGCGCAGGTGATCGGCCATGTCGACCACGGCGTCCACGAGGGCCGCGGGGTCGATGGGAGTGTCGACACGAAGCTTCTCGACGATGGTGCCGTCGTCGTCGACGACGCCCCCCGCGATCTTCGTTCCCCCGATGTCGATGCCGACGTTGCGCACCGCGCTCCCTTCCGGGCCCACCGTGCGGCTCGGCCCGGAGCAGTCTAGCCACCCGGTGCAACCGACGATGATGCCGTGCGCTCCCCGGGGCGAGCACGTCGATGCGGATAGACTCGTCCCACAGCTCGACGTTCTTCCGGTGCCAAAGGAGTTGCCGTGATCCAGTTCGATCAACCCGCCCTCATCCCCGCAGACCCCGACGCCAACGCGTCCGACCTGCTCGCCGACCGCGTCCGCGCCACCCCCGACCGGCCGCTGTTCGCGGTTCCCGACCGAGACGGATGGCGAGACGTCACCGCCGTCGAGTTCGAACGGCAGGTCATCGCCCTCGCGAAAGGCTTCGTCGCCGCCGGCATCCAGCCCGGCGAGAAGGTGGGGTTCATCGCCCGCACCACCTACGACTGGACCCTGATCGACTTCGCGCTGTTCTACGCCGGCGCCATCATGGTCCCGGTCTACGAGACCAGCTCGCCGTCGCAGATCTCGTGGATCCTGTCGGATTCCGGTGCGATCGCCGTGGTCCTGGAGTCCACGGAACACGCCGAACGTCTCGACGAGGTCCGCAGCGACCTCCCCCTCGTCCGCGAGGTCTGGGCGATGCACTCGGGAGCCCTCGACGCGCTCGTCTCGGGCGGCACGCACATCACCGACGAAGAGATCGAGCGCCGCCGCCACCTGGCGAAGGCCTCCGACGTCGCCACCCTCATCTACACCTCGGGCTCCACCGGCCGTCCGAAGGGCTGCGTGCTCGTCCACAGCAACTTCGTCGAGCTGGCGCGCAACTCCGCCAAGTCGCTGCACGAGGTCGTCGAAACCCCTGGCGCTTCGACCCTGCTGTTCATCACGACGGCGCACGTGTTCGCGCGTTTCATCTCGCTGCTCAACGTGCACGCGGGCGTGAAGACAGGACATCAGCCCGATACGAAACAGCTCCTCCCGGCGCTCGGCAGCTTCCGCCCCACCTTCCTCCTCGCGGTCCCCCGCGTGTTCGAGAAGGTCTACAACTCCGCCGAGCAGAAGGCCGAGGCCGGCGGCAAGGGCAGGATCTTCCGCGCCGCCGCCGACGCCGCGATCGAGCACTCCCAGCGCCTGCAGGACGGAAAGTCGATTCCCCTGCTGCTCAAGATCAAGTTCGCGCTCTTCGACAAGCTGGTCTACTCCAAGCTGCGGGATGCCATGGGTGGCAACATCGTCTACGCGGTGTCGGGATCGGCCCCTCTCGGCCCCCGCCTGGGTCACTTCTTCCGCAGCCTCGGCGTCGTGATCCTCGAGGGCTACGGCCTCACCGAGACCACCGCCCCGGCCACGGTGAACCTCGCCACGAAGTCGAAGATCGGCACCGTCGGTCCCGTTCTGCCGGGTGTCGGCATCCGTCTCGCCGATGACGGCGAGATCCAGGTGCGCGGTATCAACGTGTTCCGCGAGTACTGGCAGAACCCCGAGGCGACGGCCGACGCCTTCGACGGCGAATGGTTCAAGACCGGCGACATCGGCGCCTTCGACAGCGACGGATTCCTCGCCATCACGGGCCGCAAGAAAGAGATCATCGTCACCGCGGGCGGCAAGAACGTCGCTCCCGCCGCTCTCGAGGACCCGATCCGCGCGAACCCGATCGTCGGTCAGGTCGTGGTCGTGGGCGACCACAAGCCGTTCATCGCGGCCCTGGTCACGCTCGACACCGAGATGCTCCCGACCTGGCTGGCCAACAACGGCCTGCCCGCCGACATGCCGCTCGCCGAGGCGGCCGAGAACGACAAGGTGCGCGCCGAGGTGCAGGGCGCGATCGACCGCGCCAACACGCGGGTCTCGCGCGCGGAGTCGATCCGCAAGTTCACGATCCTGCCCACCGAGTGGACCGAGGCCAGCGGGCACCTGACGCCGAAGATGAGCATCAAGCGCAACGTCATCGTCGCCGACTTCGCCGACGCCATCGAGGACATCTACGCCGTGCCGGTGAACACGACCAACGTGTCGCTCCCCTGAGACGCGCGACGACGACGGCCCGGTCCCCCCGAGGGGCCGGGCCGTCGCGTATCCCGTCTCACGACGTCCGCGATCCGCACAACCTCAGCCCAGCGCCCCGGAAACCCACGGAGGTTACGCAAATCGCCGAGGGCACGCCGACGCCGGCCGCACCTCAGCGACCCGCACAACCTCGGCGACCCGCACAACCTCAGCCCGGCGCATCGGAAACCGACGGAGGTTACGCAAATCGCCGAGGGTACGCCGACGCCGGCCACACCTCGGCGACCAGCACAACCTCAGCGATCCGCACAACCTCAGCCCAGCGCGCCGGAAACCCACGGAGGTTACGCAAATCGCCGAGGCTACGCCGACACCGGCCACACCTCGGCGACCCGTACAACCTCGGCGATCCGCACGACTACGGCTCGACATGGCCGAGAACGACGGAGGTTGCGGGAATCCCGGGGGAAGCGCGTGACCCGGCTCCGAATCAGAACCAGTCGCTCTCGCGCACCTGGCGCATCGCCTCACGACGCGTCTCGGCGGACAGGCGCGAGAGGTACAGCATGCCGTCGAGGTGATCGGTCTCGTGCTGCAGGGCCTGGGCGAGCAGCCCCTCGCCCTCGAGCACGACCTCGTTGCCGTCGAGGTCCATTCCGA
>JAKOMY010000117.1 GCA_022702225.1 Microbacteriaceae bacterium
CCCGACTCGGACACCTGTCGGAACGATGCGGCCTGCGAGGGACTGGCATGCCAGGCCCGCGTAGTTCGTACGCGCCTTCTTCTGGAACGCCTGCCACGAGGCCTTCGTGTTCGACCCCATCACAGGCATCGGAGCGTTGCCCGACGCGTAGCCGCGCAGCTCCGCGATCCGAGGCGCTCGAGCATCCATCCGTTTGGCCAGGATCGGGAGCCATTCCTCCGGCGTGCGAGCCATCGGCCACCCCCCCTATCTCAGCTGTCGCGGCATCCGGCTTCGCGAGCTCGCGGTGACGCCCTTACCGATCGCGTCGTTGCCGGCGGCGAAGGCAAACGCAGCCCCGTAGGTCGCGTCGATCTTGCCGTAGTCCTGGTTGTCGTCGGCCTTCTTCAGCACGTACCCCGCGCGGCGCGGGTCGCGACGCGCGTTGAGGAAGTGCCGGATGACGGCCGGGTCGCCGTCGAAGGTGACCTCGACCTGACGGATCGAGGAGTAGAGCTGGTCGAACGTTTCGCACGTGCGCGTGACGTCCTTTTGCTTCCACCGGATCGGCTCGGCCACGCTCATCTTCGCCTTCAGCCGCTTGTGGTGCGCGGCCTCCCACGACTTCACCTCGCCCGCCCAACCGGCGGACGGGTCGGCGTAGAACCCGACGACGTTGTACTCGCGGAACGCCTTGGCGACGGCCTGCTCAATTTCGAGCTTCGGTGGCCGCCAGCCCTCACCGGTGGGGCCGTCGGGCTGCTCCCACATGCCGATGAGGAAGAAGTGTCGCTGCGTCACGGAGTAGCCCATGAGCACGGTCGAGTCGGCGAGGTGCTTGTCTTTCCGCCCCTCGGATCCATCGAACCCGAGAGTCACCGGCTCGGACTTGCCGACCGTCTTGCCGGCACCCGCTTCCACGCACGCGCGGATCTCGGGGGCGGACACGTACGCGTCGCGCGCGGCGTCAATCTGGTTCAGGAAGTCGGCGCGCATAACGGCGGGGTCGTTCGCGGTGTCGAAGAAGTCGAGTGCGCCGCGGTGCACGTCGAACCATCCCGGCGCGCACGGCGGATCATGCAGCAGGCACCCGTCGGCGTGCTTCGCAGAGTCGCCATAGGCGATGCGCAGGCCATGCACGAGGGAGTCCATGTCGTCGATCTGGGTGCTCGCCGGTGCCGGCCGGTGGTCGAAATAGATCGAGCGGACGTCCTCAAGGTTCTTGTACTTCCCGGACTGGATGTCAGACCAGAACTCGAACGACTGCTCCGCCACCGACCGCTCTCCGAGCGTGTACGCGTTCGGCGTCTCGATGGTGACCCCGCCGAGCTTGGTCGCGTTGTTGCGGAGCGTCTGCGCGAGCTTCACGCCACCGTTCGAGCGCACCCACGTCTCGGTCTGGTCGAGGGAGGCCGCGACCGCCTTGAAACCCTTGATCGTCGTCGCCGACGACGTGATGGGGACGATGCGACCGCGCTCGAGCGCGACGAAAGAGTCCATCGGTTCGAGGTTGAACTCGTCGGGCGCGGAGCCCTGGCGGAGCATTTCGAGCAGCGGCTCCCAGGTGTTCTTTGTCTGCTCCTCGGACACCGCGGCGATCGCGACGTACGGGGTGCGCACCTTCGACCAGGGTTTGCCGACCGGCTGCCCGTCGGCGTCCCACCCGTCGGGTACGACGTCGAAGATGCCCTCGGCGATCATGATGCCGCCGACGAACGGGGATTTGCCCCACCCGCGGGGGCGGATGAGCGAGCCGCGGTGGATCATGCGGCGCCCGGTGACGGGGTCGATGCGGTAGACCTCGTTGAGGAACTCCTGCTGCTCGACGGTGAGCACGAACGGGTCGAAGATGTCGTCGTCGCCGGCGTCCGGGCGGCCGAGGTACGCGGCCATCTGATCGGCGATCGCCCACCCTAGGGTTGGGAAGTCGCCCTCGAACTGCGGCACCCACGGCATCAGGCGGAGTCCTTCCTGGTGATGCCGCGCATCCGGTCTCGCGACGACGTCGCGCGGTCGACGCGCTCGGCCGACTCGACCTCCGCCGTGGTCGCGAGCGCGAACTGCATGCGCAGACGTGCGCGGTCCTCGGGGGTGAAGCCGTACTTGGCCTCCCGCAGTCGCAGCTCGCTGGCGAGCTTGAAGTCGCCCTTCCAGAACTGTGCGTGGATCATCGCCGTCTCGGCCAGGTACGCCCAGTCCATCTCGGTGAACTCGGCGGCGAGCGGGTGACGCGAGAGCATCTCCCACCACGTCCGGGTGGTGGTCGGCCATGTGAAGCGCTTCTTGACGATGATGACGTTGCCGTCTTCGTCCTTGCTCGGCTCATCGAAGTAGAGCGTGGGGAGCTTCGGCTGAGAGGTTGGCTGGATCTCGAGCACGCGCAGCTCGACGGCATCCTTGTTCCGGCGCGCTCGCTTGCTGGCGTCCTTGGGCGCGGGTCCGCGTCCTGACATCTGTCACCCCGTTTCGGGTCGCCCCGGGCCCGTTTCGGGCTCGACGGCACGAGGCCGATACGCCCCTCTCTCGCATCCACCCCAGTCGGCACGCATAACGCGCCGATATCGGCCGCGCACGGGGCGCAGGGCCACGCTCAGGGGCATATGGGCAGAATCCCCAGACCCGTACACACTGCGAACACCAGCGCCTCTCCGCGAGAACGTCGGTGGGGGCGGGGGGTCCCCGGGTGGGTCTGGGAGAGGCTCAGCGGCGGCCTGGATGCTTCTCGCGCGGGTGACGGGCTGAGGGACGCCACGCG
>JAKOMY010000118.1 GCA_022702225.1 Microbacteriaceae bacterium
GCGCAGTCGCCGACCACGCCCTCGCGCTCGATGACCGCGCGGTCGCGCTCGTCGAAGTAGTCGCCGCTGTACACGTGCGAGGGCACGTCGGCATGGGGCGAGCCGAGGCCGAAGACGAACAACCCGACGCGCTGCTGGATCTCCAGCACGGAACGCACCGACCGCTCCCGCCACATCGCCTGCTTCGTGTGCGGGTCGTCGAACAGCGCGGGCACCGGGAATTGGTGCACCGACGACGACCACGCGGCGCCGAGCTTGGACAGGATCTCCCCCGCGTAGGGGATGCCGGAGGTGCGGACGTTCGCCGCGCCGTTCATCTGGACGATGTGGGTGTCGTGCACGTCTTTCTGCGGGACGTGGCGCGCAACGGCGGAGAGGGTGGATCCCCAGGCGACGCCCACCGTCATCGACGATTCGACGCGCTCGGCGAGGATGCGCGCCGCGGTCAGCGCCGTGCGCTCGAGACGCTCGGCCTCCGAGGTGCGGGCGGGGGTGGGCACGACGTGCGCCGTGATGCCGAAGCGGTCCGCGATCCGCTGAGCCATCTGACCCCGGGCGTCGTCGGGCGGGCTGATGGAGATGGTGACCAGACCCACGTCGCGGGCATGCTGCAACAGGCGCGACACGGACGAACGCGAGACCCGCATCTCGTGCGCGATGGCATCCATCGTGAGGTCCTGCATGTAGTAGAGCTGCGCCGCGCGCAGGGCGTCACGGGAGCGCTCCTCCGCTTGCGTCACCACCGTCGGAATACCTTCATGAACACTATTCTGCACGTTTGTTCAAGGGGCTTGCAACAACGTGCAGACAGGCGCATTGTGATCGTCGTACCAACAACGAAAGGTCGCAGTCGACATGTCGTCCCCCGCAACTCCGCTCCGCGCCGACGTCCAGGCGCTCCGCGACGCCGAAGACCTCGACGTCCTCATCATCGGTGGGGGCATCAACGGCCTCGCCACTCTCCGCGACCTCGCCCTCCAGGGCGTCAGCGTCGCGCTCGTCGAGCGGGGCGACTTCGTCTCCGGCGCCTCCTCAGCCTCCAGCCACATGGTCCACGGCGGCATTCGCTACCTCGAGAACGGCGAGTTCCGTCTCGTGAAAGAAGCGGTGACCGAGCGCAACGACCTGCTCAAGACGGCCCCCCACTACGTCAAGCCGCTCGAGACGACGATCCCGATCTACAAGACGTTCTCCGGCATCCTGTCGGCGCCCTTCCGTCTCCTCGTGACGCACGGTCGCGGCAAGCCCAACGAGCGCGGCGCCCTGCTGATCAAGGTCGGCCTGATCATGTACGACACCTTCTCGCGCGACGGCGGCTCGGTTCCGCGCCACAAGTTCCTCGGCAAGAAGAAGTCGCTGACGGAGCTGCCGAAGCTCAACCCCGACCTCGCCTACACGGCCACGTACTTCGACGCGTCGATGCACGACCCCGAGCGCATCGCCCTCGACGTCCTGCGCGACGGCATCGAGGCGGGCGCCGGCCGCACTCAGGCCGTCAACTACGTTTCGGCCGTGGGCGCAGACGCGAACGGGGTCCGCGTGCGCGACGAGGTCTCGGGCGAGGAGTTCAGCGTCAAGGCGAAGGTGATCCTCAACACGGCCGGCCCCTGGACCGACCTCGCGAACTCCGCCATGGGTCTCGACACGACCTTCATGGGCGGGACCAAGGGCTCGCACATCGTTCTCGACAACCCCGAACTGCTCGCCGCAACCGGTGGCCGTGAGATCTTCTTCGAGCATTCCGACGGCCGCATCGTGCTGATCTACCCCCTCAAGGACCGCGTTCTCGTCGGCACCACCGACATCGACGCCGACCCCGCGAAGCCCGTCGTGTGCACCGACGACGAGATCGAGTACTTCTTCGACCTCATCGGTCACGTGTTCCCGAGCATCGGCGTGGACCGTTCGCAGATCGTCTACACGTTCTCGGGCATCCGCCCGCTCCCCCGCCACGACGACACCGCTCCCGGCTTCGTCTCGCGCGATTACCGGATCGTCGAGGACGAGATCGCGGGCGTTCCGGCCATGAGCCTGGTCGGGGGAAAGTGGACCACCTTCCGTGCTCTCGCCGAGCACCTCAGCATGAAGACGCTGCAGAAGTTGCGTCGTCCGCACCGCGTCAGCACCCAGGGCCTGCCGATCGGCGGCGGCGCGGGCTTCCCCACCACCCCCGAGCAGCGTCGTCGCTGGATCGCCGCACGCACGAATGCGCACTCGGCCGCGCTCGTCGAGGCCATGCTCGAGCGCTACGGCACCCGTGCCGACGCCATCCTGGCCGCCCTCCCCGCCGAGCCCACGCCGGTTCCCGACGCCGCCGGGTACTACCGCGAGGAGCTCGCCTTCATCGCGAAGAACGAGCAGGTCGTGCACCTGATCGACGTGCTGCTGCGCCGCACGCACCTGGCCTTCGTCGGCGGTATGAGCGAGCGCACGCTGCAGGAGGTCGCCGAGGCGGTTGCCGAGCCCCTCGATTGGGACGCGACCCGTATCGAGGAAGAAGTGGCTCGAACGACGGAGATTCTGCGCTCCGCCCACCGTGTCGACCTGGCACAGGCCGGGGTGGCCCGAATCTGAGAGAACGTGCGGGCGTGCCACCTGTTGCACGCCCGCACGTGAGCCGTAGGTTCGGAGCACCGAGCCGCACTACCACCCGAGCCGAAGGTGTCCGGGTGACGAAAGAAAGGTCGATGACGACATGCAAGAAGTGAACCTGGGGCTGTACTTCCTCTCCGAGGTCGTAGGCACCGCCATGCTCATCCTGTTGGGCTGCGGCGTGGTCGCCAATGTGGCCCTCGCCAAGACCAAGGGCAACGCCGGCGGCACCCTGATGGTCAACTGGGGATGGGGCCTGGCGGTCTTCGCCGGTGTCATCGTCTCCGCATACTCCGGCGCCCAGCTGAACCCCGCCGTCTCGATCGGCCTCCTGGTCGCCGGCAAGATCTCCTTCGTCCAGTTCCTCGTAGCCGTCGCCGCGCAGATGGTCGGTGCCATCATCGGCGCCGTCCTGGCCTGGGCCTCGTACAAGCAGCACTTCGACGACGAGCCCGACCCCGCCGCCAAGCTCGGCGTCTTCTCGACCGGTCCCGCCATCCGCTCGTACGGCTTCAACTTCCTCACCGAGGTCATCGCCACCTTCGTCCTGGTGTTCGTGATCTTCGGCTTCGGCGACTACGGCGTGGCCGACATCGGCGTCCCGGGCGGCATCGGCGGCCTCGCGGCCGTCCCCGTGGCCCTGCTCGTCGTCGGTATCGGCGCCTCCCTCGGCGGCCCGACCGGTTACGCGATCAACCCGGCCCGTGACCTCGGCCCCCGCATCGCCCACGCCCTCCTCCCCATCAAGGGCAAGGGTTCGAGCGACTGGGGCTACGCGTGGGTTCCGGTCGCCGGCCCCCTCGTCGGTGGTCTGCTGGCGGGTCTGCTGGCCCCGGTGCTCCTGAGCCTCGGCAAGTAGTCACCCTCGCGGGACGTCTCCCGACGCCCCTCCCCTCATCTCATCCTCTTCACCCGTAACAGACACTGACAAAGGAGTCCATCCATGGCCGACTACGTCCTCGCCATCGACCAGGGCACGACCTCGACGCGCGCGATGATCTTCGACAAGTCCGGGAGCGTCGTCTCCGTCGGACAGAAGGAGCACGAGCAGATCTTCCCGCGCGCGGG
>JAKOMY010000125.1 GCA_022702225.1 Microbacteriaceae bacterium
GGCGGGCTCCGTGCTTTGTGGGCGGGGCCGGCGGATACTGCGCCGGCCTGGGGAGTGCGGTGGTCAGGAGGCGGCGACGGTGATGTCGAAGATGGTGCGGTGTCCGTCGGGTCCGGCGACCCAGCCCTTGGTCATACCGGCCTTCTCGGCCGAGAACGCCGCGTTGAAGGATGCATCGTCGTCGGTGGCGCCGGTGGTGGCTGCCTCGAAGGTGACGATGGTGCTGTCGTCGGTGCCGCCGGTGCCGGTGAAGGTACCGCCGGTTTCGGTGTCCATGACGATGATGAGCGACTGGCCCGGTGCCAGCGTCACGGGGCCTTTGGCGAGGTCGGCGGGGGTGACGAAGAGCGGGGCCGGCTGACCGTCGATGAAGATGCCCTCCTCGTTGTCGGGGGTGACATCCTCATCCTGGCTGGGCGAGGGGACACCGTCGATGAATGTGTCGTCCTGAGGGGCGGGGACACCGTCGATGAAAGTGCTCTGATCCGGGTTGGGGGTTTCCTGGGCTGCGGCGTATGCCGCGGCGCCGGTGGTCATAAGGCCCACGGCGAGGATCGACGCGGTCACGGCGGTGAGGGTTCGAATGCGCATGAGCTGCACCTTTCAGTCGATGTCGCGGCCCCGTTCCGGTGAACGAGTGGTGATCGCGGCCTGTACTGAGGGAATGACCGTCAGCGCCGTCTCTCTTTCACATCTGCGAGAAATCTTTTCTGGGGATCTGCTGGACTCGCGCGGCTCCGCCGACGCCTCACGGTCGCGCGGGTCTGCGGATGTGTCCGGCAAGGCGGGCGGCCCCCGCGATGGTGAGCCCGGGGATGTAACACCGCAGGAGCGCGAGGGCGATGGCGGGAAGGTGGACGGACTCGGGGTAGATGATCCATAGCGGGGTGAACTCAGGCTGGAACTTCTTTTTGAAGTTGGCGAGGGATCGGAATCCGTAGGCCGGCTCAATGACGCCGCTGAGAACTTCGAGGAGTCGGTCGACCGCGGGCAAGTCAGCCGTCTTCTCATCACGATGCGGGGCCAGGGGTGACCCGGACAAGCTCAGAACTGTGCACCGCTCGTCGCGGAGCCGGTCGACGACGGCGCCGATCACGAATTCCATGACCCCGTTCATGGCATCGTGTCGGCGCCTCATCACGTCGAGGGCGTATCCCACCAAGCCGTCAGCGTCGAAGATGGGGATCCACGTGGTGACAGCCACGATGCGATCAGTTGCATCACGCGCCAGCATGAGCCGCGCCGCGGGGTCGACGGCCTCATCGAGAGTGCCGAGGGTGAAGCCCATCTCGGGGATGGCTTTGTCGGACACCCACTCCTCAGAAATTTCTCGCAGTTGTACCCGGTCGATGAGGGTGAGTTCGGCCCATGACACCCACTGCGCCCGAACATTCTCGCGGTGGGCGCGGTTGGCGGCTGTTCTGATGTCTTGTCGTTTTTTGCCGGCCGGTGTCCAGGTGCGTGGGTCGAGGGTGGCCTCATCGGCTACGCGTGTTTTCTGCCAGTGCAGCTCCTTGAGCGCCTCGGCCGCTGCGTTGTCGACGCTGTAGAAGACGGGCGTCCAGCCGTTGTCTCCGCAGAATTCTGCGAAGGCCCGGGCAACATCGGCACGATTGCGATCAGCTCCGAAAGCCCCGCCGAGCGTGACGGCCACACGGCCCTGCACGCGATACGCAAAGGCTGCATCCGCATCAGCGGCGAACCAGTATTCGTTGCCGGGCCAAGTAGTCATGAACCCAAGAGAGCTGCACCCGCGGTGTACCAACTCCCGCGCGCGCAGACGGTCCTCGAGACCTCGAACGGAGTGCGCGCCGAGGATCAGCCGGACGGTGGCCCACACGCACACGGCCCAGAAAATGATGGAGGGCAGATACCAGAGCACCTGCGCGAAGGGTGTGCGGGGGACGTCAGTGATCCACTCCGCCGGTAAAAGTGAGGGCGGGAGAAGACGCAGGGGTGCGTCACGTAGAACAGACCAGGTGGTCTGACGGGGAGAGAAATCATCTGCTGCAGCTAAGGCACTCGCGGCATACAAAGCCATCGTCCCTCCTGCGGCGATACTCACCGTTGAGAGGAAGACGGCCCACGCCCGCGTCGTCGATGGCGCGGCGACCGCACGTCGACAGGCGAACAACGAGGTTGCGACAGCGAGGGGAACGACCGCAGCCACGATGAGACCGACAAGGGTCTGCCATACGTACTGAGCGTCCGTGCCGCGAACCTGCGCAATGAGAGCAAGGGTGCCGGGTTCAGCGGTAACGAAGACTGCCGTCATGCCGGCGAAAACGATCAGATTGAGCCCGATGGCTACCCCAAGAGCTCCGCGACGGCCGCGCAGAATTCCCCATGCGGCGACGAGCAACACCGCTAACGGGAGGACCGCAATCAACCCTGCGTTCGGTTGCACCTCCTCGTATGTTTCCGCGACGGGGCAAGGCGAACTCGTCGAACCGAGTGCACAGATGACACGTCCGGCGAAGACCAGCGGGTCGTACGACAGCCACCCGTATGCCGAGAGCAAGCCCGCCCCGCTTCCCCACAATGTGGCCACGATCGGGCCCACCGCAGTGATCGCTGTGAGAGCGGACAACAGCACGCGGGTCTCATGGTGCGAACTCCGACCCAAACCGCGCCTGCTCACCCGATGCCCGCCGGTGAGCATCCCCATGGCCAAGCCGATCGGCAGGGCTATCAGCGCGTGGAGGTCACTCGCCGAAGCGGCGTAGAGGAAAAGCGTCACCGCCAGAACGACGCAGAAGACCCGAACCCGGCGACGCCAAAGCGCACCCTCGAAACAGCTTGCAGCCATCGCGACAGCTACGAGCGCGGCAACCGGGGATGCTCCGGTGACCGGAATCTCTCCCAGAGGCAGAGCGGGAATCACCTTTGTCTCGATTACTCCAACGGTCATCCCAACGGCCGATGTCACTAATCCGCCGCCGGCATACGCGAGAAGCGTCCGCGCACCGCCCATGAGGCGCTCAGCCCAGGTACCTACAACGGCGACACCCAGCACCACGATGGGTAAGACCGCTGGGCTGTCCACTCGCACAAGGCTGAATCCCAGGGCACGTAGATCGAAGGGACCGGAACCGGAGAACTGGCCAGCCCCCATTGACACCAGGCTGACTCCAAGGACAGTGGCCGCGATAGCGAGAGAGATAAGTGGGACGCGTTGACGCGTCGTGGCCGCGTCAGAATCACCGCGCTCCACGGTTAGAAGGAGACAACGGTGACGGTGAAAGTCAGCCGCTGAGCATCCGAGCCGACGAGCCAGGCCGAGACCTGACCGGGCGCCTGTGCGAAGAAGGAGACATTCTCATCGCTCGTGGCCGCGGTGAAACGGACTATTGCGCCGTCGCTCGTCCCGCCCTCGCCGGTCCACCCGCTGTGTTCACCGCCGCCCACCTTGACGATCAGAGCCTGCCCGGGAACAAGAGTGATTGGCGCCGCCGTGAGTTGCGAAGGCGCAAGCACCATCGGCGCGGGGAGGCCGTCGACGACGGTGTCAGGCTGAGGAGCCGGCACACCATCGATGAAGGTGTCGAGCTGAGGCGCCGGCACACCGTCGATGAACGTGCTGGGCTCGGATGCCTGGGGGTCGCGAGCGGCCAAGAAGCTGGTGCCCGTGACAACCGCCGAACCAATGAGGACGGCAGCAGTTGCGGAAGCCAAGACGGTGATGGTTCGAAAGCGCATGAGGCGCACCTCTCTTCAGGTACCGCGCCTCGTTCGGGGCGAACGAGCGATGATCACGGCGTGCATCTCGTTATGGCCGCCACGAAGATCGACCTTTCACCCGAGAGAAAACTCTCCGGATAGGCCGGCTTGCGAAAGGATTGGCCTCCACCGGCCATGATGAACGTGTGCAATCCCGCTCTCATCCCTACGAGACGCTCGTCCGTCTGCACGGCGACGCTGTCCTCCGGTTTCTGCGCCGGCGAACTGACCCCCACACCGCCGAGGACGTGTTCTCCGAGACGATGCTCGTGCTGTGGCGACGCTTCGATGACATACCCCATGACGAGCCTCTGCCATGGCTCTACGTCACCGCGCGGAACTGTCTACGCACCGCGGAACGGTCGATGCGACGCCAGGGGCGAGTTGTGGAAAAGATCACGACGGTCGATCCGCCGAAAGACACTGTCGATGCGGGCCTTGAGGAGGACCCTCGCGCAGACTGCCTACGCAGCGCCATGGCGCGCCTCTCATCAACGGACGCCGAGGTCCTACGCCTATGGGCCTGGGAAGAACTGGGACCGACGGAAATCGCAACAGTGCTCGGGACCTCGGTCAACGCCGCCACAATCCGGCTCCACCGAGCTAAAAAGAAGCTTCGCCAGGAAATGGACGCGCCCCGCCGACCCGACAACACGAAAGGAGAAAAGCGATGAACGACGACGACCTCAGAGAGTTACTGCGCAAAGCAGACCCCAGTAGCGGGCAAAAGCCCCTCGACGACGGACGCATCCGGCGCATCGTTGCGGCCGCTGAGCGCGACAGCCTCAGCGGCCAGAACGCCCCCAGCCCTCAGCGTGGTCGGCTGTTCGCCGGCGTCTCGATCGGGGCAGTTGCAACGGCAGCCGTGGGTCTCGTCATCGCTAGCCTCGTCGCCACCCCCGCCATTCAGGCCCCCGGCCCGGATGACACCTCCCAGACCTGCGCGCCAGTAAGCGTCGACAGCCTCCGTGAGTTCGACACCGCATACGAAGCGACAGCGACCGCCATCAAAGGCGACAACGTGACTCTGCAGGTAACACACACCTTTGCCGGATCCCCACCGAAGGAGCTCACCGTCCCACAACCCGATGATCCCAGCGCGCCGGATGGCGGCGGTCTATTTGCCGTCGGTAAGACGTACCTCATCGCATCAGCCGACAATTACATCTCCGATTGCGACAGCGGCATCACAACGGACGACCTACGACAGCTCTACCTCGAAGCCTTCACCACGCCGACA
>JAKOMY010000168.1 GCA_022702225.1 Microbacteriaceae bacterium
TCGCCGCGGTGGGGCGCAGGACGAGCAGTTTCGCACCGCCCGACGGCAGCCCGGCGACCTGCTCGATCGCCCCGGACGAGAACGCCAACTGGTACGCGGCGAGCTGCGGGTTGTCGGCGACCTTGGCATCCGTCTGGGGTTCGCTCTTACCCGTCTTGAGGTCGACGATCACGACCTCCCCCGAGGGCGTCACCTCGACGCGGTCGATGTCGCCGCTCAGCACGGCGCCGTGTTCGCCGGCATCGGGAATGGGGATCGGCACCTCGAAGTGCCGCTCGGCGCCGATCAGGCGTCCGCCCGCATCATCAAACCGGCGCAGATAGGCCGCCAGACGCCGCACGAGCTCGCGCGCTCGCGTACGTTCGGCGCGCTCGCGCCAGACCGCGTCGAACACCAACTCGCCCCAGCGTTCGTCGACCACCGCCCAGAGGTCGTCTTCGGACGACGATGCCGCCGTCTCGAGCGCCGCATGGATGATGGTGCCGATGCCCGCCGTCGTCCCGCCCCGGTCGCCGCCGAGGTCGGCGATGACCCAGTCGAGCTCGCACTCCTCGAGGGCGTGCAGGCGCGACGGCGAGACGCGGACGTCTTCGCGCGTCAGATCGCGCAACGGCGCCGACGACGTGGGAGCAGCCACGCCGTACCACTCCTCGGGCGCGGCGCCGGCGACGCCCGCCGCGGCGAGCAGCGCCAACTGTCCGGCCGCGTGGGTGCGATCGGCAACGGCGACGCGCGGCGCGGTGAGCGAGCGGCGATGCCGCGCCACGAGACCGCGAAGCGACAGGGGATGCTCGGGAATGGATGCCGCCGGCTCAGGCGTCGGGAGCATCTCGAACAGCACGCTGGGACCGGTGTCGTCGTCGTCGACCGCGGTGACCACCAGTAGTGACCCCGCCCTGCTGAGGGCGCGGACGAAGAGGCGTAGCTCATCGTGCATCGCCGCACGGCGGCGATCGAGCGTGCCCGCGGCGGGGAGGTCGGGGTTCTGCACCGCGTCGACAAGTCGCCACGTTTCGAGCAGGCCGCCGCGCAGACGGGTGTTGGGCCAGACGCCGTCCTGAACCCCGGCGACGATGACGGTGTCGAACGCCGTACCGGCGGCGGCCGCGGGGGTCAGCACGCGGACCGTGTCGACCACGGCGGGCTGTTCGATGCGGTCTTCGGCGACGTCACTGTCGAGCACCGCGCGCAGGAAGACGGAGGCCTCCCCGTCGGGCTCACGCTCGGTGAACCGCTTCGCGGCCTGGAACAGCGCGACGATCGCGTCGAGGTCGCGCTCCGCCTGCTCGGCGATCGGCCCGTGCCCGCGCACCGCCTCGCGCCAGGTCCGCGACAGGCCGCTGCGCTCCCACGCGGTCCACAGCAGTTCGTGCGGGGTCGCGTGCGACAGCGTCTGCGCGCGGAGTGCGGCGAGGGTCTCGCCCAGCCGTGCGGCGCGGCGTGCTTCGCGCGTGTCGACGGCCTCGAGCTCGAGCGGGAAACGCACGCCGGAGACAAGCAGCTCGGTCGCCGTGCGCGCGCCCCCGGCACCGACCTCGTCGTGGCGGAGCGCCGTGCGCAGGCGCCGCAGCTCGATCGGATCGAGGCCGCCGAAGGTGCCGATCAGGGCGTCGACCACCTCGTCGGCGACCCATTCGTCGGGATCTTTCATGCCGAGCTCGACCAGTCCGACGAGATCGCGGACCGGCCGCTGCACGCCCAGGGCCAGCCCGGGACCGCTCGCGCGCGCGGGCACCTCTCGCGCGGCGAGCTCGGCCTCGAGGGTCGCGACCTGCCGCGAGTCATGCGCGATCACGGCGCACGAGCCCCACGGGACGCCCTCGAGAACGTGCCGTTCGCGCAGCAGGCGGGCGATGGCGTCGGCTTCCTCCGCCGGCGACCGCAGCAGGTAGGTGCGGACCGAGCCCTGCGGCGCGGCGCCCGAGGGAGCACGTCGGTGCGCGACGATCCCGGCCGCACCGATGCGCGTCACCACGCGACGGACGAGGTCGATCTGCTCCGGTGTCCCGCGGTGGGGCTCTCCGAGAGCGGCGACGGTACCGAGCTCACGGGCGAGGCGAGCAAAGTTCTCGGGCGTCGCTCCGCGGAAGGCTCCCGACCCGACGTCGGGGTCGCCGAACGCGACCACCCCGATGCCGAGGGCCCGACACGCGCGCAGCAGATCGATGCCGCCGGCGGTGAGCTCTTGCGCGTCGTCGACGAGGATGCAGCGCAGCGTGGCGAACCGCCCCAGAAGCGCGCGATCCGCGCGGGCCTCATCGAGCACGGCGACGGCCTCGCGAGCGAGGTCGGCCGCGTCGCGGTGCGTGCCGCGCATCGCCGAGCGCACGGCCCGGTACTCGTCGGCGAACGACGCGAGAGAGGCCCAGACCGGCAGCTCCCACCGCTGCGCCAGCTGGATCAGGTCGTCGGAGCCGATGCCCAGGTCGGTGCACTCCGCGAGGAACGCCCGGAGGTCGCCCCGGAAACCGCGGGTCGCTCGAATGACGGGCCCGAGCCACGCGGGCCAACGCGACGCGCCCTCGAGCTCGTCGAGGGCATCGCCCTCGAGCAGATCGCGGATGATCTGGTCTTCGTCTCCGCCGGTGAGAAGCTGCGGGGGTTCGACCCCCCGCCGGACTTCGGCGCCGCGGACGAGCTGGAACGCGAACGACGCCACCGACCGGGCGAGAGCGCCCGAGGTCGCCCGCGCGACGGCGAGGGCGAGGGGATCGCGCAAGGCCGTCGCCGCGGGTCGCGTGGGCGTGAGCACCAACACCTCGTCGGGGTCGACTCCGGATGCCACGAGCTCACGCACACGAGCGAGCAGCGTGGTCGTCTTGCCCGAGCCGGGAGCCCCGACGACCACACCGCTCGCGGTCGCGGGCCAGTCGACGACGACGCGCTGCTCGGCGTCGAGCGCACCTCCCCGAGCGGGAGATGCGTCGAGGGCGACGGCATCCGGGATCTGCATGTCTCCACGCTAATCGCGACCTCCGACATCGCCGGGTTCGACGCCGCGTCCGCTCCGGTCGCCGTCGGCGCGAGGCGCGTTCGCCGTCCGCGAAGCGGGCCCTCCCGCGAGCTCGGGTGTCGGATGCCTGCCCTAGAGTCGAATCACGCGCCGGGCCGACCGCGGCCCGCGGGGAAAGGACGCATCGTGGAGATCCGCATCGGAATCACCAACACCGGCCGCGAGCTGAACTTCGAGACGAACGAGAGCTCGGACGCCGTGAAGTCGGCCGTCGCCGCCGCCCTCGACAACTCCGCCAGCCACGTGTCCTTCACCGATGTGAAGGGCAACTCCTACCTCGTTCCGACCGCCAACCTCGCGTTCGTCGAACTCGGCACCGAAGAGTCGCGCCGCGTCGGCTTCGTCGCCTGACACTCGAACCGTGCAGATCCTGCTCGGTCTGATCATCGGCGCGGTCATCGGCCTCGCCGTGCACTTCGCGCTGCCGCACCGCCACCTCCGCGGCGTCGTTCTCGCCCCTCTGGCGGGGGCGGCCGCGGCGGCGGTCGTGTGGACCGCCCTGACGTGGATGGGTCTGGGGGCCGACTCGCCGATCCTGTGGATCGTCGCCGTCTTGGCGCCGGCCGCCACGACTCTCGCGCTCGTGCCGCTGCTCACTCGTTCGCGCGTCGCCCGCGACGAGGCCGATCGCGTGCGCCTGGGCGTCTGAGTCTCTCGAGAGACCAGCGGATGCCGGCACCCGGCGTCGTCCAGAAACTCTGCTGTGCATCGACAGGCGTGGTGCCTCACCCGTCGCGCGGACCGCGGTGACGTTCGTTACGCGGCGAGCCCCATGGCATCCATCCGCCTCGCGTGAGCACCCATCAGCTCGCTGAACACGGGCTCGACCTTGGCCTCCTCGGCGCGGTCGAGGTGTCCGTGGCGGAGGGCCGTGCGGGCGACGAGCAGGGTGTCGCCGACGAGACGACGCCCCCAGAGCGCCAGTAGCCAGCGCCACTCCTCGTCGCTCTCGATCGTCGCTCCGAGGATGTCGACGATCGCCTGACGGTCGTCATCGGCCTGCAGGATGCGCGCGACCCGGCGGCCGGTGTCGCCGTAGCTCGACGACAGCGCGAGATAGAAGTCGTCGAGGAGTCCCGCCGTGATGTGCACCGTGAGCATGGTCTCTTGGGGGCGAACGCCGTGCGTGTTGCGGCGGAAGGCGTCGAGCGACTCGCGGAACGGCAGCATGAGCTGCGTCGGATCGGCCCCGCGTTCGCGGATGAGCGCGACGAGCTCCTGGTGCTTGATGAGCGCCGCTCCCGCCGCGCGGGAGAGCGACTCCTTCTCGGCGAGTTCGGGGGTCAGGGCGATCAGCTCGCTGAGCGTCTCGAAGAAACCGAGCTGCAGATAGGCGGCTTGACCGAGGAACGTCTCGATCTCGGGGGCGAGCTCGGCGAAGTCGACGCGCATGGCCTCGCCCAGGTCTCCGCGCGAGCGCAGCTGGAGCGTGCGGCCCACCGGGCGCTGGCGACGACGGAACCACTCGAACACGTACGACAGCCTAGGCGTCGGGGGCTGCCGAGACACGCCGGGTAGAGTGGAGAAGCCCCGGCGTCGGATCGGGGCCCCGCGCCTGTGGACGAGTGAGGCGTGGATACGACTCCCCCAGGCGGTCTCTCGCCGCCGGAACAGGCACGCACTATGACGACTTTCGCCGATCTCGGCATCGACCAGGACATCGTCGATGCCCTGGCCTCCAAGGGCATCGTCGATGCCTTCCCCATCCAGGAGCAGACGATTCCCCTCGGCCTCCCCGGCCAGGACATCATCGGTCAGGCCAAGACCGGCACCGGGAAGACCTTCGGCTTCGGCATCCCCGTGGTCCAGCGCCTGGGGCTCAACCCCGAGCCCGGCGTCAAGGCACTCATCGTCGTCCCCACGCGCGAGCTCGCCGTCCAGGTCTACGAAGACATGGACATGCTCACCAGCAACCGCTCGACCAGCGTCGTCGCCATCTACGGCGGCAAGGCGTACGAGGGGCAGATCGACCAGCTCAAGGCCGGCGCGCAGATCGTCGTCGGAACGCCCGGTCGCCTCATCGACCTCGCGAACCAGCGCCTGCTCGACCTGTCGAACGCGACCGAGGTCGTGCTCGACGAGGCCGACAAGATGCTCGACCTGGGCTTCCTCGCCGACATCGAGAAGATCTTCTCGAAGGTCCCGCCCGTGCGCCACACGCAGCTGTTCTCGGCGACCATGCCCGGCCCCATCGTCGCCCTCGCGCGTCGCTTCATGTCGAACCCCATCCACATGCGCGCCAACGACCCCGACGAGGGCCTGACGCAGGCGAACATCAAGCACCTGGTCTACCGCGCGCACTCGCTCGACAAAGACGAGGTCATCGCCCGCATCCTTCAGTCGGAGGGTCGCGAGAAGGCGGTCATCTTCACGCGCACGAAGCGCGCTGCGCAGAAGCTCGTCGACGAGCTCGGCGACCGCGGCTTCAACGCCGCCGCCGTCCACGGCGACATGAGCCAGGAGGCCCGCGAGCGCTCGATGGCCGCGTTCAAGGCCGGCAAGAAGGACGTCCTGATCGCCACCGACGTCGCCGCCCGCGGTATCGACGTCAACGACGTCACCCACGTGATCAACCACACGATCCCCGACGACGAGAAGACCTACCTGCACCGCGCCGGTCGTACCGGTCGCGCCGGCAACACCGGTATCGCCGTGACCTTCGTCGACTGGGACGACCTGCACAAGTGGGCGCTCATCAACCGCGCCCTGGAGTTCGGCCAGCCCGAGCCCACCGAGACCTACTCGTCGAGCCCGCACCTCTACACCGACCTCAACATCCCCGAGGGCACCAAGGGCCGCCTCGTGACGGCGCCGAAGGCCGTCGCGCCCAAGCAGGTCGAGAAGAAGAACGAGAGCCCGGATGCCGAGGGCACCCGCGCCCCGCGCCGTCGCCGTCGCGGCGGTTCGTCGTCCGAGAGCACCGCCCCCGCCGGCGACAGCGCCCCGCGCGAAGAGGGTGGCGCCGGCACGCACGACGGTGCCGGCAAGGAGCACCACGACGGCAACGCAGCCCCGCGCCGTCGCCGCCGTCGCCGCGGAGGCGGCAGCTCGGGAACGCCGACGGCCCCCGTCGCCTGACGCGTCTTACACGGAACGGCGCCGACCCCCAACCGCGGGGTCGGCGCCGTTCGCGTATGAACCGGCATCCGGAATCGGCGGCCTCGGGCGTCGGTTGCTCGGCGTGGACCGACGCGCTCAGGCGCGCGGCGCCGCCGTACGGTCTCTGACCCACGCATAAACGCCCTCCGCACGCAGAAACACGCGCTCCCCGCGTTTCCCCGCGCGAACAGCGTTTATGCGTGACCCACCGCCAGCGCTGCACACCGCTCACCGCTGCGCACGGCGACCGCTGCACGCCGCGACCGCCCACCGCTGCACACCGCCACCGCCCGCCCTCGCCCGACCACCCCGGCCCGCTCCCACCGCGGCCCGCTCCTGCACCGGCCGCAACTCACACCGAACGCTCCGGCACGCCCCCGCCCCGCGTTCGACACGCATAAACGCCCTCCGCACGCAGAAACACGAGCTCCCCGCGTTTCCTCGCGCAGACAGTGTTTATGCGTGAGCTACCGCCACCGCTGCACATCACGACGCGCGCCGAATGGCAGACAAGCGCGCCGAGCGAGAGACGCCCGCACCGAGCGAGAGACGCCAGACGCCCGCGCCGAGCGACAGACACCCACGCCGAGCAACAGACGCCCGCGCCGCCCCCGCCGCCCGCCCATCCGCACGCGACGCCCGGCCACTCCCGCACTCCGCGGGGCAGCCCCTACGGGAAGACCGGCGCCGTCCCGCGGCCCAGGGCGAAGATCCGCGCGACCATGTCGTCGGCCGTCGTGTTCTCGCCCGGGACGTTGGGCTTGCCGAGCCCGTGGTAGTCGCTCGAGCCGGTGACGATGAGGTCGCGCTCGGCGGCGAGATCGGCGAGCAGGGCCGTGGGCTCGGGCAGGTTCTCGCGGTGCGCGAGCTCGAAGCCCGCCAGGCCCGCGTCGAGCATCGCGTGCAGCACGCTGTCGGGCAGCAGCGACCGCCCCGCCGGGTGAGCGATGATCGGCACGCCGCCCGCGCCGACGACGAGCTCGACCGCGGCCACCGGGTCGGGGGCGTACAGCGCGACGTAGTAGTCGCCGGAGGGATGCAGGATGCCGGCGAACGCCTCGGTCCGGTCGGCGACGATGCCGCGGGCGACGAGAGCGTCGGCGATGTGCGGACGCCCGACGGTCGCGCCGTCGGTGGTCTGGGCGAGGATGTCGTCCCACGCGATGTCGTAGTCGTGGGAGATGCGCTCGGCCATGATCTGGGCCCGATCCAGCCGCGAGGAGCGGATGCGGTCGGTCATGGCGCGAAGCGCCGTGTCGTCGGGGTCGACGAGGTAGGCCAGCAGGTGGACGCTGCGCCACCGGTGCCGGGCCGACAGCTCCATGCCGGGCACGAACGTCATCCCGAGCGAGGTCGCCGCCTCGGCGGCCTCTGCCCACCCCGACGTCGTGTCGTGGTCGGTGAGGGCGGCGGTGTGCAGGCCGTGACGGTGGGCGGCGGCCATGACCTGCGCGGGCGGCTCGGTTCCGTCGGAGTGCGAGGAGTGCAGGTGCAGGTCGCTCGGACCTTCGAATCGCCGTTCACGCTGCACCCGTCGAGCGTAGCGCCCCGTATTCGCGGAGGTCGCGCTCAACCGGCATCCGTGGATCTCTCAGACGGCTCCCCTATGGTCGGGTGCGTGCGTCGTCTGGTCGGTCTCCTGGTCGCGCTCGCTTTCGCGGCGGGTGCCGCGGTGCTCACGTGGCCCTCGGCGTTCGGGGCCGAGCGCACCTTCCCCCTGGCGCAGGTCATCTCGTTCCGTGCGCCGCTGGCGGCCGCCTTCATCGCCGCGACGCTGCTCATGCTGCTGTTCGCGCTGATCCGCCCGATCCGGGCCCTCGCCTTCGTCCTCGCGCTCGTCTTCGCTCTCGCGGGCGGTGTCAACGTCTCACTGCTCTCGCAGCGCGGCCTGGGATCGGAGGAGATGCCGGCCAAGACGGCGTCGAGCCTGCGCATCATGACGTGGAACACCGCCGGTTCGGCCACCTCGGCCGAGTCGATCGCGCAGTTCGCGGTGGGTATGCAGGCCGACGTCGTGACCCTCCCCGAGACCACGATCGAGACGGGAGCCGAGGTCGCCGAGCTCATGCGCGACATGGGCCAGCCGATGTGGGCGCATCACGCCGAGTACGGCGAGTACGGCATCACCGGATGGGATGCCACCTCCACCACCGTCCTCATCAAGCCCGAGCTGGGCGAGTACTCCGTCATCCAGTCCTCGCTCGACGGATCGAGCAACACCTCGACCGTCCCGAGCGCCGTGGCCATGCCCGTCTCGGGAGATGGCCCGATCATCGTGGCCGCCCACGCCGTCGCGCCGCGACAGGAGTACATGACGCAGTGGCGCAGCGACCTGCAGTGGCTGGCCGACCAGTGCGCGACCGACAACGTGATCCTCGCGGGCGACTTCAACGCGACCCTCGATCACATGACCGGGATGGGCGTCGACGGCGGCACCCTGGGCCGCTGCCACGACGCCGCGTCCGAGAGCGGCAACGGCGGTGTGGGCACCTGGCCGACGAGCGCTCCCGCCCTGTTGGGTGCGCCGATCGATCACGTCATGGCCACACCCGACTGGACGGTCTCGGCGTCGGTGGTCATGCGCACGCTCGACGGCTCGGGTAGCGACCACCGCCCGATCGTCGTGCAGCTCGAGCGCACGGGCGGCTGACCGCGCCCGCGACGCACGTCCCCCCTCGACCGGATGCCGACTCCACGGCACCGGCGCGGGCGGGACGCCCCGGTTCGGCGCAGGACGAAACCCCCGCCACGGCGCACCCGGCCGCGCGCGCCGATCGGCGTCGTGCACGCGACGCCCGACGGTGCGAGACTGGAACGATGGACGCCCCCTCCACCAGCGACACGACCGCGACGACCGCCGAGCCTCAGATCCCCGAATCGCAGACTGCCGAACCGCAGTCCGCGGACGTCGAGCTCGACGCCCCCAGCAACCGCAAGGCCCCGTTCCCGCGCGGATTCCTCGACACGATCTCGACCGGGTGGGCCGAGCACCCCGCCGCGCTCCCCGAGCCGCGCGAGCAGGCCGCCTGGGCCGCACGTCGCCGAGCCCGCGTGTCGGAGGCCTTTCCCGGCCAGCGCGTCGTCGTACCCGCCGGTGGGCTGAAGCAGCGCAGCAACGACACCGACTACCCCTTCCGCGCGCACTCCGCCTTCGCACACCTCACCGGCTGGGGCAGCGACGCCGAGCCCGACGCCGTCCTCGTCTTCGAACCGCGTGACGACGGTCACGAGGCCGTGCTGTACTTCCGCGAGCGGGCCGACCGCACCACGGCGGAGTTCTACTCGGATGCCACGGTCGGCGAGTTCTGGATCGGCCCCCGCCCCGCCCTCGACGGCGTCGCCGCCGATCTGGACCTGGCCACCGCGCACCTCGAGGACTTCCAGGTCGGCGAGAACGACCGCACGGTCGGCGACGACGACGAGGTCACCCGGTTCGTCTCGGAGCTGCGCCTGGTGAAGGACGAGTACGAGCTCGCCGAGCTGGCCCTGGCCGTCGAGGTCACCGGCCGCGGGTTCGACGACATCGTCGCCGAGCTCCCCCGCATCATCGCGCACCCGCGCGGCGAGCGTCTGGTCGAGGGCGTGTTCCACCAGCGCGCCCGCTCCGACGGCAACAGCGTCGGCTACGACACCATCGCCGCCTCGGGCCCGCACGCCTGCTACCTGCACTGGACGCGCAACGACGGCGCGGTCAAGCCCGGAGATCTGATCCTCGTCGACGCCGGCGTCGAGGTCGACAGCCTCTACACCGCCGACATCACCCGCACGCTGCCGGTCTCGGGCACCTTCACGGACATCCAGCGCCGCATCTACGAGACGGTCCGCGAGGCCGCCGACGCCTCCTTCGCCGCCGCGAAGGTCGGCGTACCGTTCCGGCGCCTGCACGAGGCCGCGATGGAGGTCATCGCCGCGCGCGTCGCCGAGTGGGGCCTGCTCCCCGTCACGGCCGAGGAGGCCCTCGACGCCGACAAGGGCGGCCAGCACCGTCGCTACATGGTGCACGGCACGAGCCACCACCTCGGAATCGACGTCCACGACTGCGCCCAGGCCCGTCGCGACATGTACTACGACGGTCTGCTCGAGCCCGGCATGGCGTTCACGATCGAGCCCGGCCTGTACTTCCAGATCGACGACCTCACCGTCCCCGAGGAGTACCGCGGCATCGGCGCGCGCATCGAGGACGACATCGTCATGACGGCAGACGGTCCGGTGAACCTGTCGGCGGGCATCCCCCGCACGGCCGACGAGGTCGAGGAGTGGATCGCCCGGCTGTCGCGATGACGTTCACGCCGCCGGCATCGTTCACCACCCGGCCGACGCTGCGAGGCACCTTCGGGATGTCGGCGTCGACGCATTGGACGGCGACGGCCACCGCGCAGGCGGTGCTCGAGCGCGGAGGAAACGCGTTCGACGCCGCCGTCGCGGCCGGCTTCGTGCTGCACCTCGTCGAGCCGCACCTGAACGGCCCCGGGGGTGACCTGGTCGCCCTCGTGCGACCGGCCGGAGCGGCTGAGCCCGTCGTTCTCATGGGTCAGGGCCCGGCACCGGCCGCCGCCACCATCGAGCACTTCCTCGGACGCGGGCTCGACCTGGTCCCGGGCTCGGGCGGCCTCGCGGCGACGGTGCCCGGCGGCGTCGACGCGTGGTTGCTGCTGCTGCGCGATCACGGCACGTGGGAGCTCGCCGACGTCCTCTCCTTCGCCACGGGCTACGCGCGCGACGGACACCCGCTAGTCGCGGGAGCCGCCGCCACGATCGGCCGCGTCGCCGACCTGTTCCGCGACCATTGGTCTTCGTCGAAAGACCAGTGGATGCCGACCGGCGAGCCGCCCGCACCCGACACGCTGGTCCGCAATACGGCGTGGGCCGATGTGCTCGA
>JAKOMY010000202.1 GCA_022702225.1 Microbacteriaceae bacterium
CGGCCCTCCTCCTTGATCGCGCGGATGACGCGGGCCGCCACGCCCTCGAAGACGAGGACGCTCGTCACGGACAGGCCCGGCTGAATGGGGCGCCGGATCCGCCTGGCGTTCAGGGCGTCACGGCATCCGCGACACAGGTCCGAATCGACGACGCCGCAGCCCGCGCAGGAGACGGGCAACCAGAACGTCAGGGCATCGCGGAAGGAGCGGGTGAGCGCAGCGTGAAGCGACATGCGCCCAGGGTGCCCGGGACCCGCCGCCGCGCGCACGCGCCGAAGCCCCACTCGGGGAGAACGCCCCGCATACCCGGGGTGGGGAGGAGCCTCAGGAGGTGGTGCCCTGCTGGGCGGCGAGCACGCGGATATCGGTGGCCACCAGCGTCCACGAGCTTCCGCGCCGGCTGTAGAGGCGACCGGCGTTGTCGAGCACGCGCACGCTCGTGCTCCCCGCGGCGAGGGTGGTGGCGCCGTCGGGAGCCGCGGCCTCGGTTCCTCGCCCGCCGACGTTGAGCTCGCGCAGGCGGCCGGCGCCGTCGACGTCGGCGAGGACTCCCACCGTGGTGTCGTCGAGCCAGGCCAGCTCGAAAGCGCCCTGCTGAGAGAACGACAGCACGTGCGGGACGCCGAGGTCGACCGCGCCGCCCTCGCGCTCGATGCCGGCGACCCACACCTCGCGCGTACCCGAGACCGTGACGATCGCCGCCACCCGCGTCCCGTCGCGCGAGATCTGCATCGCGCTGATCTCGGAGGCGTCGGGCCAGGCGTTGCCGACGTTGCGCGGAACGCCCTCGGCGGAGATGGCACGCAGCTGCGTCGGCGCGGAGCTGGGCACGCTCCAGATCGCACCCTCGGCGTCGATCGTGGGGGCGATCAACCCGGGGCGGTCGTCCAACAGGAACGTGCGTCCGTCCGCCAGTGCACTCGCCACGCTCCCCTGCTGCGTCCGGACGGCCGCGAGGCTCCGGTCGGCCTCGAGCTCGACCGAGGCCGGGGCGAGCGACTCGATCGCATCGGACAGCCCGCCGAGGGTTTCGACCGTGTCTCCGGCGAGCGCACCGAACACGCCGGCGGTGGTGAGCACCGCGGGAGAAGGATCGACCCGGGTGACGCGCACCGAGACCTCGGAGGCGGGTACCGGGGTACCCTCCACCGTCATCTGGACCTCGCTGATACCGGCCGTGACCAGACTCTTGGACAATTGCGTCTGCATCCGGTCGAGGGTCGTGCGATCCAGACTCAGCGCGGTGCGCGGCAACTGCACCTGGGCGACGCCGCTCGAGGACAACGTCACCGAGCGGCCCACGAGCGAGAGCTCGTCGGGGAACGCCGTCTTGACCGCACCGGCGAGCCACGCGCTGGGCTGGCCGTCGACGAGGGCCGTCGCCACGCGGCTGGCCACGAGCGCCCGGGGGAACCAGCGGACGTCGGGCACGATGAAGCTCCACGTGGGATCGAAGTACGCGATGGATGCCGACTGGTAGACGGTCGGGAACACCTCCTCGTACAGCACGACCCCGTCGGGAGCCGAGGTGATGCGCCACTGGTCGTCGATGCGCGCGAGGGTGAACGACAGCGACTCCGCGGTGCCCGAGGCCGCCGGGGCGTAGGCGCCGTCGGCATCCACTCCCGCCACCGTGGTGAGCGAGACGGTGACGCCGGTGCCGACGGCGTTCGCGACGGCGCGGCGATCGGCGAGGCGGTCGATGGTGACGCGGGCGCGGGGGTCCCACTGCGTCCCGGACGCCAGGAAGAGCTTCGCCGTGGCCCAGTCGTCGGCGGGGCCGGAACCGGCGCGCAGGAACCCCTCCACGATCTCGGCGGGAGAGGCGTCGTCCTGCGGTCCGTCGGGGACGAAGGCGAAGGCCTGGGTGTCGTCGACCTGCGGGCCGCGCCCGGGATTGACGTAGCCGGAGGTCGGCAGACCCGTGCACGCGGTCAGCGCGAGCACCAGGGCGAGGCTGACGAGGGCGAGGGCGCGTCTCATGTCGTCTTCCTCACTCCGGGCCGGGTCGAGATGGGCTGCGTCAGGCCCAGGGCTTCGAGGGCTCCGCCCTGTTCGTCGTCGGGCACGAGGGGCAGGGGTGAACTGCTGACCGGCTGACCGGCTCGCGGCAGCGTGAGCACGAAGTTCGAGCCGCGTCCGGGCTCGGACCACACCGACAGGGTACCGCCGTGCAGCTTGGCGTCGCCGAGGGCGATCGACAGACCGAGGCCGGTACCGCCGATGGTGCGCACACGCGAGGGGTCGGCGCGCCAGAAGCGGTCGAAGACGCGCTCCACGTCGTCGGGCAGCATGCCCAGGCCGAAGTCGCGGACGCCGAGGGCAACGGCATCCCGATCACTGTCGACCGACACCACGATCGGGCGCCCCTCGCCGTGCTCGATCGCATTGCCGAGAAGGTTGCGGACGATCCGGCGGACGCGTCGGGCGTCCATGTCGACCGGCGTGTAGCCGCCCGGGGCGACGAGGCGCACGTCGGAGCCGTGCCCCTCTGCGAGCTGCTGCATCGAGAGGATGACGTCTTCGGCCAGATGGGCCAGACTCGTCGCCTCGAGCTCGAGCTGGACGGAGCCGGCGTCGTAGCGGCTGATCTCGAGCAGGTCGGTGAGGAGCACCTCGAATCGCTGCACCTGCGCGTGCAGCAGCTCCGCGGCGCGACCGGTCGCGGGATCGAACTCCTCGCGCTGGTCGTTGATCATGTCGGCGGCGAGCTTGATCGTCGTGAGGGGTGTGCGCAGCTCGTGCGACACGTCGGAGACGAAGCGCTGCTGCACGAGCGAGAGGTCGGCGAGTTCTTTGATCTGCGACTCGATGCTGTCGGCCATCGCGTTGAACGAGCGGTTCAGGGTGGCGAGCTCGTCCTCGCCGCGCACCGGGAGCCGTACGCCGAGATCGCCCGCCGCGAGCTTGGCGCTGGTCTCGGCGGCATCCGCGATCGGTGTGGTCACGGATCTCAGGACGAACCACGCGATCGCACCGATCAGCAGCACGAGCACGAGGCCCACCACCCACAGCAGCACCTGCACGAAGGCGAGAGTCTGCGAGGCGCTCGTGAGGTCGTACCCCATGTAGAGCTCGTACGAGTCGACCCCGTCCTCCGCGGGGAAGCGCAGTTGATGACCGACCAGGATGCCGGGCACCTCGCGGCCGTCGTCGGCGGGGAGCGCCACGGACTGCCACCACTGCAGATCGGGGCTCGACTGCACCTGGGTGCGCAGGGCGTCGGTGACCATGCCGGACTCGAAAGCCGGGGAGATGAACGGCTGCGGAGCCAGCGGGGAGGGCGGTCCGATGCGGTAGAGGGCGATGAGATCGCTCGAGGACTGCTGCGACAGACGCGTCGCGATGCCGTTCATGAGGGTCTGCGCCGCGGCCGGATCGGTCGAGTCGACGGCGGCGTCGAGGGTCGCCTGGGCTGCGGCGGTGGCGCGCTGGGCCTCGAGCAGCACCTGATCCTTGCGGGCCGTGAACAACTCGTTCTGGATCACGAGCGCCATGGCGACGCAGGTGACGAGGATGGTCACGGCGGTGAGCGTCACCGTCAGCACGATCGTGCGGAAGCGGAGCGAGCGACGCCACAGCGTCGCCAGACGATCACGCACCACGCGCCAATCGCGCCATCCCCGTACCCGCTGCCGCGGGAGGGTGCGCACCGCGCCCGTCATGAGGGGCTCAGGCCACCGCGCCGGCGCGGTAGCCCACGCCGCGCACGGTTGTCACGATGCGCGGGTTGTCGGGATCGGCTTCGATCTTCGCGCGCAGACGCTGGACGTGCACGTTCACCAGGCGGGTGTCGGCCTTGTAGTGGTAGCCCCATACCTGCTCGAGGAGCATCTCTCGGGAGAAGACCTGCTGGGGCTTCTCGGCGAGGGCGACGAGGAGCTCGAATTCGAGAGGGGTCAGGGCGATGGGGGCATCGCCGCGGCGGACCTCGTGCGCGGCGACGTCGACGACGAGGTCGCCGATGCGCAGCGTCTCGTCGACCGGAGCCTGCACGGGGCGCAGGCGCGTGCGGATGCGGGCGACGAGCTCCTTCGGGTTGAAGGGCTTCATGATGTAGTCGTCGGCGCCCGACTCGAGCCCCTTGACCACATCGGCCGTGTCGGTGCGCGCCGTGAGCATGATGATCGGCACGCCGGACTCCGCGCGAACGCGCGTGCAGATCTCGATGCCGTCGACGCCCGGGAGCATGAGGTCGAGCAGGATGAGGTCGGGGCGCTCGGTGCGCCAGGCGTCCACCGCTTGCGCACCGTCGGCGCAGAACACCGTGTCGAATCCTTCGGTGCGCAGCACGATGCCGATCATCTCGGCCAGCGCGGTGTCGTCATCGACAACCAGGATCCGTGAAGTCATTCGGGTGTACGTCTTCCGTCTCGAAACCCGCTCGGGGACGGGCATTACGCCCCGGGTGGGGGCACGTCCCATCGAGAGTAGTCGACCTGCCTGCACGACAGGCGTGCGTGTCGGGGGTGTGTGACACGATGAGGTCACCGCCATGTGACCAGGAGGGGCCCCACATGACCGCGTACCCGGCTTGGACTCCGGCATCACGCCCGGGGATCGTTCCGCTGCACCCCTTCGGGTTCGGCACGATCCTGGGCCGATCGTTCGTCGCTCTCCGGCACAATCCGAAGGTGCTGCTGGGCTTCGCCCTCGCGGTGCAGGCCGTGGCGTACATCATCGTGACGGCGGCGATCGCCGGGGTGGCCATCGCCAGCTTCTCCCGGCTCGACACCGTTGCATACGGCAGCGACGACTACGACGCGATCCTCGCGGGCTCGGTCGCCCTCACCGCCGTCGCGGCTCTCGTGCTCGGCATCCTCTCCGGGGTGCTGGGGGTCGTCGTGCAGGGCATCGTCGTCGCCGAGGTCGCGCACGCGGTGGTCGCCGAGAAGCCGTCCCTCCGGGCCGTCTGGGCGCGGGTGCGCCCGGTGTTCTGGCGCCTGGTCGGCTACAGCGCACTCACGGTCGGCGCGGTGGTGATCCTCGTCGGGGTGCTCGCGGGGATCGTGGCGTTGCTGGTCATCGCCGCGACCTGGGTCGGCGCCCTCGTCGGCGTGCTGTTCTTCCTCGCGCTCATCCCGCTCTATCTCTGGTTGACGCCCAAGCTGTTCCTCGTCCCCTCCGTCATCATCCTCGAGCGGGCACCCGTCTTCCGCTCGATCGCACGGTCGTGGCAGTTGACCCGTGGGCGCTTCTGGTCGACGCTCGGCGTCGTCGTGGTCATCTCCTTCGCCTTCGGCGTCGTCGCTCAGATCATCTCGCTTCCCCTCAGCCTCCTCGCCGGCTTCGTGCCGTCGATCGTCGCCCCCACCGGTGAGAGCGGCGCCGGCGCCGTCGTCGGCGTCATCGTCCTGCAGGTCGTCGGACAGTTCGGCATCCTGCTCGTGCAGTGCATCGCTCTCGTGGTGCAGTCCACGTCCGCCGTGCTCGTCTACGTCGACGCCCGCATGCGCGTCGAGGGCCTCGACCACGACCTGCAGTCGTACGTCGAGGCGCGCGATTCCGGCACCACCGAGCTGAGCGACCCGTATCTCGTGGGCGTCGGCCGCATCGTCGAGCGCCCTGCCCCGGTGCCCTACGGGGCTCCCCCGGCGTTCGCGGGCTACGGGCCGCCGTCGGGGAACCCCGGGTACGTCGCACCGGCAGGGTACGGCGCCCCCGCGGCGGGAGGGTACGGTGCGGTGTCGCAGGGCTCCGCGACCCCCCAGCAGCAGCCCGCTCCGGGCTACGGCCCCCCGCCCCCCGCGGCCGCATCGGCGACCCCGCCGTATGCCGCGCCCGCCCCGCACACGTTCCCCGCCCCCACGGCCCCCGCGGTGTCGCAGGAGTCCCCCGCGGCACCGCCCGCGCCTCCCGCTCCGGATCGGGCGCAGACGACGTGGGCCGCCCCCGGCTCGAACGGCGACGCGTGATCCTCACGGCCATGGCAGCCGTCGCGCCGCTGCTTCCCGACCCCGACCAGGCCCGGGAGTGGGCCGAGCAGGAGCTCAGCGACCCCACCTATCAGGCCGCCGAGCCGAACCTGGTCGACCGTATCTCCCAGGCCGTCGGCAAGTTCCTCGAAGATCTGCTGCGCGTCCCCGAGAACGGCGGGTGGGGCCCGTCGGCTCTCGTCGTACTGGGCATCATCGTGGTCGCGCTGATCGTCGTCGCCCTGTTGATCTGGGGCCGACCGCGCCTGTCGACACGCGCCTCGGAACCGGCTCGCGCGCTGTTCGACCACGACGACGGGCGATCCGCCGACGAACTCCGCACCGATGCGGCGGCCGCGGCCGACCGCGGGGCCTGGGACGACGCGATCGTGCTGCGGTTCCGCGCCTTCGCACGCGGCCTCACCCAACGCGGGCTCGTCGACCCGCCTCCCGGCGCCACGGCCCGCGCGTTCGCACGTGAGACGGCGACAGCGCTGCCCGCGCTCATCCCGCTGCTCGATCCGGCCACGACGACATTCGACGACATCCGGTACCTGCGCCGCCCCGGCACCGAAGAGCGCTACCGGCTGGTCGCCGATCTCGACGCCGCCGCCGTTCGCGCGCGCGCCGTACCGGTGGCTCCCCGATGAGCGCCGAGACGGCCTCGGCGGCCCCGGTGCGCTCCCGCCGGAGGTCCGCCCTCGGGTGGGTCGCTCTCGCCGGGGGCCTGCTGCTCGCCGCGCTGGTGGGCGGCACCCTCGTCTACGGCGGGTACACGCAGCGAGCGATCCTCGATCCCGAGTCGGCCGGTTCGGACGGCACCCGCGCGGTCGTGCGCGTCCTCGAGCAGCACGGTGTCTCGGTCACGATCGCTCGAGACCGGTCCGCCGCCGAACGCGCACTCGCGGGCGGCAAAGCCACCCTCGTCCTGCGCGACGCGCCGATGCTGTCGGACGACGCCCTGCGCGATCTCACCGGCCGCGCGCGCCATGTCGTCCTCGTCGAGCCGCGATCCCGAGCGCTCGACGTGCTCCTCGACGGTTCCTCGCTCGGCGGATTCTCCCCCGACCTGTCCGCGAGCCCCGAGTGCGGTGTCCCCGCGGCCGCGAACGCCGGAGCGGCTCACGTGGGAGAACTCCTCCGCCCCGCGGACGGGGTCGAGGGGTGCTACCCCGTCGACGGCGAGTTCGGACTCCTGCAGTCCGAGGGTGTCGATGGACGAACGGTCACCGCCCTCGACGGGCTCTCGGTTCTCACCAATTCGTCCCTCCCCGTCGACGGCAACGCCGCTCTCGCCCTCGGCGTGCTCGGCCAGACCGACACCCTCGTCTGGTACGTGCCCTCCCTCTCCGACGCCGATCAGGGAACGGCCGCCCCCACCCTCGGCGATCTCACCCCCGCGTGGGTGACGCCGGCCATGCTGCTTCTTCTGACCGCGGCTCTCACCGCCGCGATCTGGCGCGGTCGCCGGTTCGGGCCGCTCGTCGCCGAGCGCCTGCCGGTCACGGTCCGCGCCGCCGAGACCACCGAGGGCCGTGCGCGCCTGTACGCCTCGTCGAAAGACGCCGCACACGCCCTCGACGAGCTCCGTCGCGCCGCCCGCTCGCGTGTGGGGCGTCTGCTGGGGCTCACCGCCCGCACCTCACCGCACGACATCGCCGACGCCGTCGCACAGCGACTGGACGCGGACCGCGCGCGCGTGCGCGGCATCCTCGTCGACGACATCCCCCGCACCGACCGCGAACTCGTCGCGGCGGCCGACCGCCTCCGCGATCTCGAAGAGAGCGTGCGCGCCGCCGTCCGAACCGAAGGGACCACACGATGACCGACAGCCCCGAGACCCCCGCAGCCGCGGCCTCCGTCGCGCCGAGCGACGACCACGCGCAGCTGCGCGACGCGATGCACCGCGTGCGCCTCGAGGTCGGCAAAGCCGTCGTCGGCCAGGACGGCACGATCACCGGCCTGCTCATCGCGCTGCTCTCCCGCGGCCATGTGCTGCTCGAGGGCGTCCCCGGCGTCGCCAAGACGCTGCTGGTGAGGTCGTTCAGTCGCGCGCTCGGACTCGACACCCGGCGCGTGCAGTTCACCCCCGATCTCATGCCCGGAGACGTCACCGGCTCCCTCGTCTACGACGCCCGCGCCGGCAACTTCGAGTTCCGCGCCGGTCCCGTGTTCACCCACGTGCTCCTGGCCGACGAGATCAACCGCACGCCCCCGAAGACCCAGGCGGCGCTGCTCGAGGCCATGGAGGAGCGCCAGGTGTCGTCCGACGGCGAGAGCCGCGCGCTGCCCGATCCCTTCCTCGTCGCCGCGACGCAGAACCCCATCGAGCACGAGGGCACGTACACGCTGCCCGAGGCGCAGCTCGACCGCTTCCTCCTGAAGCTCGTCGTCGACCTGCCCGGTCGCGACGCCGAGGTCGACGTGCTGCGTCGTCACGCCTCGGGCTTCGATCCCCGTCGCCTCGACGACGCCGGTGTCGCGGCGGTCGTCACGGCACCGCAGATCCTCGCGGCGCAGCGCGCAGCGGCATCGGTCTCGGTCGACGACGACCTGCTCGGCTACGTCGTCGACCTCGCGCGCGCAACCCGCCAGAGTCCCTCGGTGCTGGTCGGGGTCAGCCCGCGCGCCTCCACGGGTCTGCTGGCCGCGGCCAAGGCGTGGGCCTGGCTGAGCGGCTACCCCGCCATCACCCCCGACCACGTGCAGACCATGCTCGTCCCGGTGTGGCGCCACCGCATTCGCCTCCGTCCCGAAGCCGAGATCGAGGGCGTGTCGGTGGATTCCATCCTCAGCTCCGTCCTGCAGCAGACCCGCGTTCCCATCTGATGTTCGTCACCGGCCGTCTCGCCCTGCTCGTCGCGCTCGGCGTCGTGCCCCTCGTGCTCCTGAGTACGGCGGGGCTCTCGGCGTGGGCGGTCGCCGGCGGGTGGGTGCTGCTGTGCCTCGTGCTGGCGATCGTCGACACGGTGCTCTCCGCCGACCCTCGACGGGTCGAGATCACCCGCACGCACCCCGAGCGGGCGCTGCGCGACGAACCCGTGTCCGGCGAGTTGCGCGTGCGCAACCTCGGCACCCGTCTGCTCCGTGCCCGCGTCCGCGACGCGTGGCAGCCCACGGCCGGAGCGCCCGCGGAACGTCTGCGCCTCGTGGTCCCGCCCGGCGAGCGGCGCGCCGCGCCTCTCCCCCTGCGCCCCCGCCGCCGCGGCGAACTGCGCAGCGCCTTCGTCGTCGTTCGCGCGGCGGGCCCGCTGGGACTGGCCGGGCGCCAGGGCGTCGTGGACGCTCCCGGCCGGATCCGCGTACTCCCCCCGTTCACCTCGCGGCGGCACCTCCCCTCGCGCCTGGCCCGGCTCCGCGAGCTCGACGGCAACACGAGCCTGCAGGTGCGCGGCCAGGGCACCGAGTTCGACAGCCTCCGCGAATACGTGCGCGGAGACGACGTGCGCTCGATCGACTGGCGCGCCACCGCCCGCGCGGGGACGACGATGCTGCGCACCTGGCGCCCGGAGCGCGACCGCCACGTCGTCGTCGTGATCGACACCGGGCGCACGGCCGCCGCTCGCGTGGGCGACGGCGTACGCCTCGACGCGGCGATGGAGGCGGCGTTGCTGCTGTCGGTGCTGGCGACGCGCGCGGGCGACCACGTGCACCTGCTGATGTTCGACCGTCTGCCCCGAGCTCGCGTCACCCGCGTCGACGGCACCTCGCTCCTGCCCGCCCTGGTGGATGCCATGGCGCCCGTCGATCCGCAGTTGATCGACACCGACTGGGATGCCGCTTTCGCGCACGTGCGCGGCTTCGCGGTGCGTCCGGCCCTCGTCGTGCTGCTCACGGCGGCCGACGACCCCGAGGCCGCCCGCGCGTTCCTCGCCTCGCTTCCCGCGGTCGCCTCCCGCTCGCGCCTTCTGGTGGCCACCGCCACCGACGGGCCCGGCGACACCCCCGTCCACCGGGACGCGTCTGACGTCTACGCCGCCGCCGCCGTCGAGCGCGCCCGGCACGATGCCGAGCGGGTTGCCGCGGCGATCGTCCGCGCGGGAGGCGATGCGGTGTCGGCGTCGGCCGACGATCTGCCCCCGCTCGTGGCCGACCGCTACCTCGCCCTCAAAGCGGCCGGTCGGCTCTAGCACACCCACCCCTCATGCAGCCTGCGACATATCTCGCGGCTTATCCTGGGGGGTACCCTTCCAGCCGTCGATGCGTCCCCTCCGCGCCCGGCTGCGCCGTCTACGCACAGGATGCGGGAGATCTCTTGCCAGGTAACGCCACCACGCACTTCGACGATGTGGCCCTCGTTTCGGTGGCGAGCGTCTTGCCCAGCCGCGTCACGACGTCCGACGACATCGAGGAGCGCCTCGCCCCGGCTCTGCAGCGCCTCAAGCTCAAACCGGGCCTGCTCCGCCGCGTCGCGGGCGTCAACGAGCGCCGCAACTGGGCCGAGGGCGAGTCCTCCGACGAAGCCACGATCGCCGCGGGCAAGCAGGCGCTCGCCGAGGCAGGCGTCGACCCGAGCGAGATCGGGCTCATCATCAACACGTCGGTGACGCGAAAGCATCTCGAACCCTCGGTCGCCGTGCGGCTGCACCACGGTCTGGGCCTGCCGAGCTCCGCGATCAACTTCGACGTCGCCAACGCCTGCCTCGGCTTCATCAACGGCATGAGCCTGGCCGCCGGCATGATCCAGTCGGGCCAGGTCAAGTACGCCCTGATCGTCAACGGCGAGGATGCCGACGAGATCCAGGTCAACACCATCAACCGCCTCGTGCGCGAGGACCTCGACCGCGATGCCTTCATGCAGGAGTTCGCCTCCCTCACCCTGGGCTCGGGAGCCGCCGCCGCCGTCCTCGGCCGGGCGAGCGACCACCCCGAGGGCCACCGCATCGTCGGCGGCGTGACGCGCGCCGCCACGCAGTTCTACGACCTGTGCGTCGGCAGCGTCGACGGCATGTTCACCGATGCCAAGGCACTGCTCAAGGGTGGCCTCGACCTCGTGGTGTCGGCGTGGAAGGAGGCGAAGGACGAATTCTCGTGGACGGGCATGGACCGTTACATCACGCACCAGGTCTCCTCCGTGCACACCTCCGCGATCGTCCGCGCCGCCAAGCTCGAACGCACTCGTGTGCCGGTCACCTACCCCACCCTGGGCAATGTGGGACCGGCATCCATCCCCATCACCCTTGCCGCCGAGCAGAAGACGCTGCGCCGGGGCGACCGCGTCCTGCTGATGGGAGTGGGCTCCGGGCTGAACACCGGCATGCTGGAGCTGGCCTGGTGAGGGTCACCGCCCCCGGCGCGACCCTGCCCCCCGTGG
>JAKOMY010000221.1 GCA_022702225.1 Microbacteriaceae bacterium
CGCGTCTGCGAGTCCGGCGGCGTCGCGGATCGTCGTGGCCGCGGCATCCACCCCCATCCGCTCGAAGTTCGCGGCGTAGTTCGGGAACGACGCGTACATGGCGGTCTCGGCGTCGAGGCGCTCGCGGGCGGCCGAGACCACGGCGGTACGCACGTAGACCGCGACGTGCGCGGCCGGTGCGAGGGCGTGCAGGGCCTCGGCCTGGTCTCGAGCCTCGGTCGGCGGTACCCAGTTCAACAGCACGCCCTCGGCGAGCTCCGCCCCCGTGCGGCGCATCTTGGGGCCCAGCGCCCCCACGAGGACGCGGGGCACGCCGGCCTCGTGCAGCACGGAGACGGCCTCGGTCACCCGGGCCAGGGCGCCCTGCTTGGCCATGCCCGAGCCGATACCGATCGTCAAGCGGTCCAGCGGAAGACCGAGGGATGCCACCTCGGCGGCGATCGCGTCGGCGGGCCGGCGATCGACCGGGACGACGCCGGTCGCGAGTCGAAGACGATCCGTGACACGCGCGGCGGCGGCGAGCGCGGCCAGAGCATCGCCATCGGGGGTGTCGTTGATCCAGAGGGTGTCGAAGCCCGCTCTCTCGACGGCCGGAGCGATCCGCGCGACGGCGTCGGGACCGAGGGAGCCTGCGAGTCCGAGCGAAACGGTTCCTCGTGTCATGACGCACCTCCCGCGTTCGGCAGAGCCAGCGCGACCTGACCCACCGCCGAGAAGAAGGCGGCGAGGTCGACGTCGTCGGTGGGGAGAAGAACGACGTCGTCGACGCCCGCGGCGTGGAAGCGCGCGACCCCCTCGGCCACCTCTGTCACCGAGCCGGCGAGCACGCGGTCCGCCGCGTCTTCGCGATCGGCGAGCACCGCGGTGGCGCGCTCGAGAGCGTCGGGGCCGAACGCCGTCAGCACGTAGGCGACGACATCGGTGCGGCCCTCACGGCCCGCCTCGGCACGACCCATCTGCACGGTCTGCACGGCCGCCGCGATCTCGGCGACGGTGTGCCTGCTGTCGAGCACCACCCCGTCGGCGACGGCCCCGGCGAGGGCGAGGGTCTTGGGCCCTTCGGCGGCGGCATAGACGAGCGGCGCCGTAGGAGGCGGCCAGTCGAGAGCGACGTCGCGGAGCTTCACGTAGCGCCCCTCGGTACTCACCGTCTCACCGGCGAGCAGCGAGCGGAGGGCCGGCAGCTGCTCGCGCATGAGCGTGAGCGGTGAGGCGGCCTTGGCGCCGACCTGACGCATCCAGTCCTGCACCCCGTGGCCGAAGCCCGGCAGGAGGCGTGCGGGGAACATGCGCTCGATCGTCGCGATCTCCATCGCCGACGCCGCGACGTTGCGCAGCGGGAGCGGCGCGATGCCGACTCCGATGCGCAGATGGTCGGTGACGGCGAGAGCGGCGGAGGCGGCGGCCCACGCGGACGAGCGGAAGCAGTCCTCCCACAGCCACAGCTCGTCGACCCCCGCGTCTTCGGCCGCTCGCGCTGCGTCGCGAAGCTTCTCGGGCGGATGCGGGTACGGGCTGAAGATCGTGCCGATACGACTCATGTCTCTACTCTGCCGCGAACCTCCGACATCGGGAGGGGCTGGCGCGCGGGTCGCCGCTGCCCGGGCGAAACGCCCCCACGCCAAGACGCCCCCGGCACCGAAGCACCGGGGGCGTCGAGAACGGGCTCGTCAGGCGGCGAGAGCGGCGGTGACGGGGGTGACCGTCATGCCCGCGTCCGTGGCATCCACCGTCACCGCTGCGCCATCGCTCAGCTCACCCGACACGAACAGGTCGGCGATACGGTCGTCGACCTCGCGCTGGATGACCCGGCGCAGGGGCCGCGCTCCGTACTCCGGCTCGTACCCGATCTCGGCGAGACGGTCCACCGCCGCATCGGTGACCTCGAGGGAGACTTTGCGCGACGCCAGTCGCCGCGAGGTCGCCGCCAGCAGCAACCCCACGATCTTGCGGAGCTGAGTCTTCTCGAGCTTGCGGAACAACACGATGTCGTCGATGCGGTTGAGGAACTCCGGACGCATGGCCTCGCGGAGCTTTCCCATCACTCGGTCGCGGAGGTCGGCATCGGCGAACTCGCGACCTGTCGTGGTGAAGCCGATGGCGCCCGAGCGGGATGCCAGGAACTCGGCGCCCAGGTTCGAGGTCATCACGATGACCGTGTTGCGGAAGTCGACCGTGCGGCCCTGTCCGTCCGTGAGCCGGCCGTCGTCGAGCACCTGCAGCAGCAGCGTGAAGACGTCGGGGTGGGCTTTCTCGATCTCGTCGAACAACACGACGGCGTAGGGGTTGCGGCGCACACGCTCGGTGAGCTGACCGGCCTCGTCGTAGCCGACGTATCCGGGAGGGGCACCGATCAGGCGCGACACGGTGTGCCGCTCGCCGAACTCGCTCATATCGAAGCGGATCACCGCTGCGTCGTCGTCGAACAACGAGCCCGCGAGAGCCTTCGCGAGTTCGGTCTTGCCGACGCCGGTGGGGCCGAGGAACAGGAACGATCCGACCGGGCGGTTCTCGTCGCCCATGCCCGTGCGGTTGCGGCGCACCGCCTTCGCCACGGCGGCGACCGCGTCGTCCTGCCCGATCACCCGGGCGTGCAGCTCGGTCTCGAGCTCGGCGAGACGACCACGCTCGGTGGCGGTGAGGCGAGCGACGGGGATGCCGGTGGCACGGCTGATCACCGCGGCGATCTCGGGCTCGTCGACGACCGCGGCGGCACGGGGGCCGGCCGTCGCCTCGTCGAGCCGCGTCTGCACGGCAGCCATCTCATCGCGCAGACGAGAGGCCTCCTCGTAGCGCTCGGCGGACACCGCGGCGTTCTTCTCGGCCTCCAGGGTTGCGAGGCGTTCGAGCAGCGCCGTCGTATCGACGGCCGAGCCCAGGCGCAGCCGCAGACGCGCGCCCGCCTGGTCGATGAGGTCGATCGCCTTGTCGGGCAGCACGCGGTCCGGCAGATAACGGTGACTCAGCTCGACCGCCGCGCGCAACGCGTCGTCGGTGTACGTCACGGCGTGGTGCTCCTCGTACGCCGAGCGGAGCCCGCGCAGGATCTCCACGGCATCCGGGATCGAAGGCTCGCCCACGCGCACGGGCTGAAGGCGCCGCTCCAGGGCGGGGTCCTTCTCGATCGTGCGGTACTCGCGAACGGTCGTGGCGCCGATCAGGTGCACGTCGCCGCGGGCGAGGCGGGGCTTGAGGATGTTCCCGGCGTCCATCGAGCCGTCTCCGCTCCCGCCCGCGCCGACGAGGGTGTGCACCTCGTCGATGAAGACGACGAGCTTGTCGGATGCCGCGACCTCCTCCATCGTCTGGGTGAGGCGCTCTTCGAAATCGCCGCGATAGCGCGCTCCGGCGAGCATCGCCGCGAGGTCGAGCGAGACGACGCGCGTACCGCGCAACTGCTCGGGCACCTCTCCGGCGACGATCGCGCGGGCGAGCCCTTCGACGACGGCCGTCTTGCCGACGCCGGCCTCGCCGATCAGCACGGGGTTGTTCTTCGTGCGGCGGCTGAGGATCTCGATGGTCTGCTCGATCTCATCGGAGCGACCGATGACCGGGTCGAGCTCACCGGCGACGGCCCGCGCCGTCAGGTCGGTGCCGAAGCGGTCGAGGTTCGGAGTCGCGGATGCCGACTCGTCGGCCGCCTCGTTCTCGTCGCCGCCCATGACGGTCTCGCGCACCCCCTGGGTGAGGGCCTCGGCGGTCACTCCGGCCTGCGCGAGGATCTGCCCCGCGGGCGCATCCTGGGCGAGGACGAGCGCGAAGAAGAGGTGGTCGGGGTCGACGTACGTGGACCCTGCGGCCCGCGCCACCTGGAACGCGTGGAACAGCGCGCGCTGCACGGAGCCGGCGACGACGGCACCGTCGACGTTCGCGGGGGTCGCGGCGGCGGGAAGGCGGCTCTCGGCCGCACGGGCGATCGCGGCGGGGTCGGCGCCGAGCCGCGCGACGGCTTCTTTGGCGGGCGAGCGTCCGACGAGGACGTGGAGCACGTGCAGAGCGTCGAGCTCACGCTGGCCGCGGCCGAGCGCGAAACGTCCGGCCGCCTGGAGGGCGTCCTGCGTGCGTGCACTGAGGAACCGGCTGAGGTCGATCGAGCGCTCGGCTCGCGCCTGCTCGCCCGCGAGGTAGCGGGCCAGGAACTCGTCGAACGACTGAGCGCCGTCGCCGGGGGTGAATTCTTCGGGCAATTCCGTCTCCTGAGATACGTGAGTGCGGTTCACTCAAGTTTGCTACTTGAGCGCCGTCGTATCAAGTTCAACGAGAGTGCGCGGTGTCTATTCCCGGAGGGTCGGGTCGGCGTCGTTCCAGAGCTCCACCGTCTGCACGAGCCAGAAGATCGCGAAGAGCGCCAGGGCCGCCGACTCGCCCACGAGCACGACCGGAAACCCCGCGCGTTCCGCGCCCGAGACGACCCCGATGACGAGCAGGACCAGGGTCAGCACGATCGCCACGGCCACGGCCGCGTAGGCGAGACGGACTCCCCGCCGCAGCCGCCCGCTGCGCCGCGGCCTCCACGCCGCGATCGAGGCGACCATCGCGATCAGAACGAAGAACGCGACCGCGGCGATCTCGTGCGCCCACGCGAGGAAGACCCCGGGCGCGGCCAGAGCCCACGCCGCTCCCCCGGCGACCAGCACGACGATGACCCCGACCGTGAGCGCTAGCCCGCGACTCGCGGTGCCCTGAACGCGTGCCAGGATCCCCGCCGCGACCGCCCCGAGAAGAACCACGGATGCCACCGCCACGGCGTTGTTCGCCACGGTCGGTCTCACCTCCGGCGGCACGCAGCGCAGACCGTCGGCACAGGCGTTCGACGAGATGGTCGTCGGTACGTAGGCGATCACGAGAGCGAGCACCGCCGCGATGTCGAGCAGGCCCTGCTCCAGGCTGCGGCCCGACAGGGCGAGCAGGGCGAGGGCCGTCGCGCTCAGCGCCCCCACGAACACCGGGCCCGCGGGGGTGTAATACGTCGCGCTGACCGACGGCAGCCCGTCGCCGCGCGCGAGCTCGAGGCCGACACCGATGGCGAGGAACACCGTCGCACCGATCAGCGCCAGTCGCACGTACCGGTACGTGCGCTGCGTCGAAGTGGTGCGGATGCGCATAGCGGCATCCTGGCACTGCCCGCCGACATCGGCGGCGAGCGCAACCTTCCTCTCGACGTCGGTGGCGTCTGTCACAATTCCGGCATGCGCGAATTCCTCGCCGGAGCGGCATTGCTGGCCCGCGGTCTCGGCCAATGGCGCCGAACCCCCGGGGCGATGGCGCTCGGGCTCATCCCGGGAACGATCGTCGGCCTGGTGCTCGGTGCCGCGCTCGTGACGTGGGGTCTCGTCCTTCCCGATCTCGTCGACGACTGGACGCCGTTCGCCGACGCGTGGGCACCGGTGTGGGCCGGCGCTCTCCGTGCGGCGATCGGCCTCGCGTCGTTCGGCGCGGCGGTCCTCGTGGTCATCGTGTCGTTCACCGCCGTCACTCTCGCCGTGGGCGAGCCGTTCTACGACCGCATCTGGCGCGCGACCGAGCGCAGCGCCACGGGCGCGGTCCCCGCCGCAGAGTACGGCTTCTGGCGGGCCGTCGCAGACAGCGTGCGTCTCATCCTCCGGGGTATCGTGGCCGCTGCTCTGGCATGGCTCATCGGCCTCATCCCCTTCGTCGGCGGAGTCTTGGGCTTCGTCACCGGCGTGCTGCTGACCGGGTGGCTCCTGGCTGACGAACTCACCTCGCGCGCGCTCTCCGCCCGGGGGCTCGATCGGCGCGCGCGCAGAGAGCTCCTCCGCACGAACCGAGCACGTGCCCTCGGTTTCGGCGTCGCGACCCAGCTCTGCTTCCTCGTCCCGCTCGGGGCGGTGGCGGTCATGCCCGCAGCCGTGGCCGGCAGTACCCTCTGGGCGCACGCGGCTCTCGGTATCCGTCCTGTCGACGGCCGCGCTCCGGACGCGCTCGACCCCCACGCCACCCCGGCCGCGCACTCGCGCGCGGACTCGGCACGATAGCCTGGAGCGACCGAAGGGATCCTCATGTTCATCGTCTCTCTCATCTTGTTCGTCGGCGGCATGCTGTTGACCGGCATCTCGTTCTCTCTTGCCGCTCCGGCGCTGTTCTTCGCGCTCGGCATCATCCTCGTCTCGGCCTCGCTGGCGCTGCCGTTCCACTTCGGCACCCGCTGAGCACGCATCTCGGTCAGGCACCGCGTCACGTCACCCCCGGGTAGCGTGGTCCGGTGCCTTTCTCGTTCGATGCCCTGCGTCGCCGCCCCGATCTCGAGGGTCCCGACCTCGTGGCCGTCGATGCCGCCGATCGTCTGATCCTGGACGAATCCGCCGACGTGCGTGCCGCGCTCGGTGAGGGAGAGCTCGTCGTGGTCGGCGACTCCTACGGGGCACTGACCCTGGCGGCGGCGGATGCCGGAGCCCGCGGCATCCGGGTCCATCAAGACGAGCTGCTGGGCGAGGAAGCCCTCGCGCGCAACGCCCGCGATGCCGAGCTCGAGGACTCCTTCGTGTCTCATGCGCTCGACGCGCACCTGCTCACCGGCGCCCGCGTCGTCCTTCTGCGCCTCCCCCGCTCGCTTCACGCGCTGTCCGACATCGCCGGACTCATCGCGCTGCACGCGCACCCCGACGTCGTCGTGGTCGCGGGTGGCCGGCTGAAGCACATGACGGTGTCGATGAACGACGTGCTGCGGCGCTTCTTCGACCGCGTGGACGTTTCGCACGCGCGGCAGAAGTCCCGCGTCCTCACCGCCCGCGGCCCACACGACGGCGCCGTCCCCGAGCCGGAGGGGGCCGAGATCGACGGCATCCGGGTCCGTGCGTTCGGCGGCGCCTTCGCGGGCGCGTCGATCGACATCGGTACGCGCCTGATGCTCGCCCAGCTGCCCGCCCCGCGCGGAGACCGGGCGATCGACCTCGCCTGCGGGACGGGCGTGGTGGCCGCGGCCCTGGCCGTGCGGCATCCCTCCGTCCGTGTGGTCGCGTGCGACCAGTCCGCGGTCGCCGTCGCCTCGGCGCGGGCCACGGCAGAGGCCAACGGCGTGGCCGATCGCGTGAGCGTGGTTCGCGACGACGTCCTCCGGTCGCAACCGGATGCCTCGGCCTCGTTCATCGCGCTCAACCCCCCGTTCCACGCGGGTGCCGCCATCAACGAGGGTCTCGCTCCCCGCATGTTCGCCGACGCGGCTCGGGTGCTCGAGCCGGGCGGCGAGCTGTGGACGGTGTGGAATTCCTCGCTGCGGTACCGCGCGGCGTTGGAGCGGCTGGTCGGTCCGACCCGCCAGGTGGCGCGCGATCGCAAGTTCACCGTCACCGTCTCGACGAAGCGCTGACCCGATCCGCGTCGAGTCGTGGCGTCCACCGCGTTCCGCGCGTAGATTTCGATCGACGTCGACGAGGAGGTGCGCCGTGCGGATCCGAACCGCCGTTCCCGCGCTCCTGGTCGTCGCGGCCCTGGCGATGGCGTTGCCGCCCGCCCCTCCCGCCTCCGGAGCACCCGCAACCGGCAGCGTGCGCGCCAATCCGCTCTCCGACGCCCTCACGGCCCCGCTCCTGGCGGACTGCTCGAGCATCACCGACACCGGCCGCGGCTACGCCCGCCTGCACGGGATCGATCTCTGCGGTGCCGCCACCACGCCCCCGGCCGAGCCTCTGCGCACGGAGGTCGTGGGCGGTGAGGAGTGCGGGTCGGCGACGCTGACGATGACGAGCCGGGGCGGAGGGCTCGCCGCGATCGACTGGCGCGTGAGCTCCGAGACGGGTCCGATCGTCGCCGTCGAGCTCGACCTCGCCTTCGCGAGCGGCTCGGGCGGCGAGATGCGCCATTTCTCGGACCGCTCGCCCAGTGTCCACGCGCACGACGGCACGGTCGCGTTCCTCGGGGCGGGGAGGGCGACGGCCACCCTGTCCGGGTCGGTCGAGACGTTCACCGCGACCTGTCGGATCGTCCCCGCGAGCGTACGCATCCTCGTGCGCTGACGGGGAGCCCGACGTCAGCCCTTGCCGCCGGGAGGGCCGACGGTGAGCAGCACGACGAACACGACCACGACCACCGCCACGAGCGCCACCGCGAGGGCCCACGGTCGACGGAGGAAGAATCGCAGCAACCGGTCGAGCGGGCGCCGATCGCGCGGGTCACCGCTGTCGTCGAGGCGCCACGCGCCGCGCAGACGTCCGGTGCGGTGGAGCCAGATCTCGGTGGGGATCGTGGCGTACGGGATCACGGCGCTGACCACCGCGAGGGCGGTGGGACCGAGGCCCCAGCGCTGGTTCAGCGCCACGAGCACGGCGGTCGCGCCGTAGGCGAGGAACACGAAGCCGTGGATCCCCCCGCCGATCGATACCGCGATCGGCAGGTCCGCGACGGCGCGCAGGATCAACCCTCCGATCAGGAGCGTCCACGAGACCGCCTCGGCGATCGCGAGGGTGCGAAACAGGGTCAGGGGCGTGCGGAACACGTCTCTCCTCGTTCGAGTCGGGGCTTTCCACCCTACGCAGAACGTCTCGCCGCCGACCGGCTCACCGTTCGACGTCGAGACGTCACTCGATCGGCTGATCGTCCTCGTCCAGCGAGGGATCCGACCTCGTCCCCTCCGCGGCCGTCGACGTGTCGGGCTCGGGGCCGGGCTCGATCGGGGGCTTCTCGCGTTCGGCATCCATCGCTCCACCCCATCAGATCGGGCGAGGGATGCCACGCCCTTGACGTCTCGGCATCCCTTGGGCATCGTCGCCTCTCCCGCCGACGGTCCGGCTCCCCCGCGGGACGCCCGGCGCCCGCGATCCTGGAGCGTAGGCTGGAGGGATGGCGGAATCCCGGGGGCGCGTGTGGACCGGGGTCATCCGCGTGGGACCGCACCGCGGGGATCACCGCGTGGCTCTGCGTGCCGTGGTGAGCGTCGGTGTCCCGCTTCTCGTGCTCCTGGCGCTCGGCCGCCTCGACCTGAGCGTCTACGCGAGCTTCGGGGCTTTCGCCGCGCTCTACGGGCGCACCGACCTCCCTCGCACGCGCGTGCGCATGCAGGCCGTGGCGGGTACGGTCCTGGTCTCGTGCATGCTCGTCGGGACCGCCCTCTCGGCCCTCTCCACCCCCGCCATGGCGAGCGTCGCCGTCGTCGCGGTCCTCGCCGCGGCCGTCACCCTCTTCGCCTACCGCGCCCAGTGGCATCCGCCCGGCGCGCTCTTCGCCGTCTTCGCCGCGGGAGCCACCGCGAGCTTCCCCGCCACCGGCGCGACGTTCCTCACCGTGCTCGTCGTCGGCGGCGCAAGCGTGCTGTGGAGCCTGCTCGTGACCTGCGCGTTCGTCCTCGCGCGGCGCGGCTCGTGGCGGCGCCCGGCTCGCACGCGACCGCCCATCGGCTCGGTCGCGTGGGAGATGACGGCGACCGTCGGCGTCGCCGCTCTCGTCGCCGGCATCGCCGGGGCCCTGCTCATCGGGACGCACTGGTACTGGGCGATGGTCGGTGCCGTCGCCGCGGTCGGCGGAGCACACGTCACCGCGCGACTCATCCGTGGCGTGCAGCGGCTGGTCGGAACGCTCCTGGGCGTGCTGATCGCCGCGGGGCTGCTCGCTCTCGACCTGCCCCCGTGGGTCGTGCTGCTCATCGCGGTCGCCCTGCAGGCGGGTGCCGAGCTGTTCGTCGGCCGCAACTACGGCATCGCGATGCTCTTCATCACCCCGCTGGCTCTGCTCATGGTGTCGCTCGCCTCCCCCGTCGCCCCCGACATGCTGCTGCGCGACCGCGTGATCGAGACGGTCATCGGCGTCGCCGTCGGAACCCTCGTCGCGATCGTGTCGGCGGGCCTGCGCCGCCGCTCCGCGAGAGGCTGAGCGCCCCATGCCCACCGGCTACACCCCGTTCCCGTTCGTGAGCACCGCCGTGGGCGCGGCCCTCGTATCGCCGCCGCTCATCGCCGCGAACCTCCTGCTGCACTGATCGGAAGGCCCCGCCATCTCTGTCCCACTCACGGTCGTCGGCGCCATCAACGTCGACCTCACCGCCCGCGTCCGCCGCTCCCCCGGCCCCGGCGAGACCGTCGCCGACGGCGTCCTCGACCGCGGCCCCGGAGGCAAGGGGGCCAATCAGGCGGTTGCTGCTGCCCGCCTCGGCGCCGACGTCCGGCTCATCGGCGCCGTCGGCGACGACGCCGACGGTCGCGGCATCCGGGACCGCTTCGCCGCGATCGGGGTCGACGCCTCCGGAGTGCAGACCACGGACGCCGCGACCGGAACCGCCCTCATCGTCGTCGATGCGACGGGCGAGAACTCGATCGTCGTGTGCGCGGGGGCGAACGCCGCCATCGACGCGGATGCGCTCGGCATCGAACCGGGAGCTGCGGTCCTGCTGCAGTTGGAGGTGTCGGATGCCGTCGTCACGGCCGCCGCGCGCGCTGCGGGCTTCCTGGCGGTCAACGCCGCCCCCGCCCGGCCGCTGCCCGCCGAGGTGCTCGAGCGGTGCGACCTCGTGATCGTCAACGAGACCGAGTACGCGCAGCTGCCCGAGGTGCACGACGCCCCTCTGCTGTGCGTGACGCTCGGTGCCGAGGGTGCGCGACTCTACCGGCGCGGCGAGCTCGTGGCTTCGGCCGCGGGAGTGCCCACGACCGTTCGCAACACCGTCGGCGCGGGCGACGCGTTCTGCGCGGCTCTCGTCGTCGGACTGCTCCGCGGAGACGCCGAAACCGACGCCCTCTCCCGCGCGTGCGCCGTGGGATCCGCCGCCGTCGCCGACGACGCCTCGCAACCGGCGCTCGACGCCCTCGACACGTACGGAGTCCCCGCATGAACCGCCGCCCGATCCTCGTCGACTGCGACACCGGCATCGACGACGCCCTGGCCCTCGCCTACCTGCTGGCCGAGCCCTCCGTCGAGGTCGTGGGCGTCACGACCGTCTCCGGGAACACGGATGCCGCCCGCGCCGCCGCCAACACCCTGTCGCTGTTCGAGCTCGCGGGCGAAGACGACATCCCCGTCGCGATCGGCGCGCACGATTTCCGCGCTCGCGCCTACGCGGGCGGAGCTCCGCACGTGCACGGTGACGACGGGCTCGGCGGTATCGCCCTGTCCGCCGCGGCCCGCGCGCACGACGCCCGCGCCGCCGTCGAGCTGATCGACCACGTGGCGTCACGGCATCCGGACCTCACCGTCCTCGCCCTCGGCCCCCTGACCAATCTCGCGGCCTACGCCGAGGCGCCCGGGGTCGCGCGGTTCGACCACCTCGTCGTGATGGGCGGCGCCTTCGCCCACTCGGGCAACGTCACCGCGTGGGCCGAGGCCAACATCCACAACGACCCCGAAGCGGCCGCCGTCGTCTTCGCGCAGGACTGGGACACCACCCTCGTCCCCCTCGACGTCACCATGACGCAGACCCTGGATGCCACCGACCTCGTGCGCCTCGAAGCGATCCCGGGAGCCGTGCCGCAGGCGTTGGCGCGCATGCTGCCGCACTACCTCGACTTCTACGCCGGGGTCTTCCCCGACCGGCGCTGCGCGCTGCACGA
>JAKOMY010000226.1 GCA_022702225.1 Microbacteriaceae bacterium
TCGCTTCGGGGAAATCTCCGGTCATCCCGGCCGAGATCCACCGCGCGTCGGCGACGACCGAGCGCACCGCGTCGGCGCAGCGGTGCAGTCGCTCGAAGGCGCGGGCGGGTTCTTCGTCGAGAGGAGCGACCGCCATCACCCCCCGGAGGCGCAGCGTCGACAGGCCCGCGACGTGGGCGGCCAGCTCTTCGACGGCCTCGGGTGCGACTCCCCCACGCCCCGGGTCGTCGGTGAGGTTCACTTGCACGAGCACGTCGAGCAGATCACCGTCGACACCGGCGGCGTGCAGCGCGTCGGCGATCCGCGATCGGTCGACCGAGTGCACGGCATCCGCCCCCGCCCGCACCGCGCGGGCCTTGTTCGTCTGCGCCTGACCGATGAAGTGCCAGACGAGGTCGGGGACCTCCTCGAGCTCGGCCCGCTTGGCGGTGAGCTCCTGCTGGCGGTTCTCGCCCACGTGCCGGACGCCGAGGGCGTGCAGATCGGCGACGAGGGATGCCGGGTGGAACTTCGTGACGACGATGCGGGTGATCTCACCGGGGTCGCGGTTCGCGCTACGCGCGGCGTCGCGGATGCGCGCGTCGACGTCGGCGAGGCGGTCGGCCAGGGCGGTGTCCATGCTGCTCCTTCGACGACGAGAGCGGGCCCGGTGGAGACCGGACCCGCTCGTCGTACCGTTCGCTCTTACTTCAGGAAGTCGGGCACGTCGAGATCGTCGTCGGCGTAGCCGCCGTCGTACGAGGTCTCGGGCACGCGGGCGGTCACCGGCGCAGGCTCAGGGCGACGCTCGGGAGCGCGCTCCGTCGCGGCCTTCTGCTCTTCGGCCGCGTCGAGGTCGCGAGCGACGTCGTCGGCCGGGATGACGGGCACGACGGGCGCCGAGACGGGACGCTGGGCGCCGACCGCGTCGATGCGCAGCGACGGCTCGCCGCCGTCGAAGCCGGCAGCGATGACGGTGACGCGCACCTCGTCGCCGAGCGTGTCGTCGATGACGGTTCCGAAGATGATGTTGGCCTCGGGGTGCGCGGCCTCTTTCACCAGCTGGGCGGCGTCGTTGATCTCGAAGATGCCGAGGTTCGAACCACCCTGGATCGACAGCAGCACACCGTGAGCGCCCTCGATCGAGGCCTCGAGCAGGGGCGATTCGACGGCGAGCTCCGCGGCCTTGATGGCGCGGTCGGCGCCGCGGGAGGAGCCGATGCCCATGAGGGCGGAGCCGGCTCCCTGCATGACCGACTTCACGTCGGCGAAGTCGAGGTTGATGAGACCCGGGGTCGTGATCAGGTCGGTGATGCCCTGCACACCGGCGAGCAGCACCTGGTCGGCGGTCGCGAACGCCTCGATCATCGAGATGCCGCGGTCGCTGATCTCGAGCAGGCGATCGTTGGGGACGACGATGAGGGTGTCGACCTCTTCTTTCAGGCGCTGCACACCGCCCTCGGCCTGGCTCTGACGGCGGCGGCCTTCGAACGAGAAGGGCTTGGTCACGACACCGATGGTCAGTGCGCCGATCGACTTCGCGATCTTCGCGACCACGGGAGCACCACCGGTGCCCGTGCCGCCGCCCTCGCCCGCGGTGACGAAGACCATGTCGGCGCCGCGCAGCGCCTCTTCGATCTCTTCGGCGTGGTCCTCGGCGGCGCGTCGCCCCACCTCGGGGTCGGCGCCGGCACCGAGGCCGCGCGTCAGCTCACGACCGACGTCGAGCTTGACGTCGGCGTCGCTCATCAGCAGCGCCTGGGCGTCGGTGTTGATCGCGATGAACTCCACGCCACGAAGGCCGAGCTCGATCATGCGGTTGACGGCGTTGACGCCGCCCCCGCCCACACCGACGACCTTGATCACGGCGAGGTAGTTCTGGTTGTGGCTCATGCCGGCCTCCGTTTGTCCCCGAACCCGAAACTTTAAACCTCATGTTGAGGGTTAAAGAATTGCCCGGTATGCAATTCCTTAGCTCGAACGTAGGCGGCGGATGAGACCCCGCCCGCCCGACACGCGGCGTGTCGGATTATCGCCTCGAAGATCAGCGGACGACGCCCGCCTCGGGCGAGGTCACGTCGTATTCCTTCGCCCGATCCGGAGGGCTCTTCTGCATGAGACGGTCGAGGACGACGGCCTTCTCGGCGGAGCGGTCGGCGCTGCCCCACACGACCTTCGACCCCGACGCCCCGAGCGTCAGCGTCACGTCGTCGGGCGTCGAGGCCGACACCGCGGTGACCTGCGACCGCACGGCATCCGGAAGGGAGCGCACCACGCGTCCCGCGGCCCGGAAGGCGGCCGAGGCGGTGCCACCGGTGATGTCGAGCACGGGCTGACCGGCGGGCGCGTCAGGGGTGGTCGATAGCGCGACGCCGGCGGCATCCACCACCGTGAAACCCGCCGCGGACTGCATCGCGCCGATCGGGGTGCGCTCCACGATGCGCACGACGAGATCGTGCGGCGGACGCGCCTCGAGCGTGTACGACTCCACGAGGGGGAAGCGCACCAGGGCCGCCTTGACGGCGCTGTCGTCGACCATCGCCAGGGGAACACCCAGCTGATTGCCCAGGGCGGCGGAGACGGCTGCCGGGTCGAGCTGCGAGGTTCCGACCACGTCGACCTTCTCGACCGCGAACAGAGGGCTGTACGCCACACCCGCCGTGCCGAGCGCCATGACGAGGAACGCCGAGATCACCCCGATCCACACGCGCCTCCGACGTCGCTGGCGCACGGTGAACCGGCGCACCTCGGCCGAGAGCGCCCGGCGCCGGGCCCGGGAGGCGCGCCACACGTCGCGCAGACCCGCTCCCTGGGCATCCGACTCCCCCGCACCCGAGCCGGCATCGCGCGACCGATCCAGAGGCGTGAGGGCCGTGGTGTCGTCGACCGAGGCCGGACGCCGCGTCGCCGCGGAGCGGTGAGGCGTGGAGCGGCGCGCGGACTCCGGCGTCGACGGCAGGGGCGAGGGCCGCTTCACGCTCAGACCGCCGCGGCCTCGGTGCGGGACAGCGCCTCGAGCACCTGCGGGATGATCTGGTACACGTTGCCGCAGCCCAGGGTGATGACGTAGTCACCGGGGCGGGCGATCCCGGCCGTGTAGTCGGCTGCCGCCTGCCAGTCGGGCACGTAGTGCACGTGGGTCGGATCGGCGAAGGCGCCGCTGACCAGCTCGCCGGTCACGCCGGGCACCGGGTCTTCGCGCGCGCCGTAGACGTCGAGCATGACCGTGTGGTCGGCGTGGGTCTCGAGCACCTCGGCGAATTCGCGGTACATCTCTTGCGTGCGCGAGTAGGTGTGCGGCTGCTGGATCGCGATGATGCGTCCCTCGCCGACGACCGTGCGCGCGGCCGAGAGCGCGGCGGCGACCTCGGTGGGGTGATGCGCGTAGTCGTCGTAGACGCTGACACCCTGCTGCACGCCGTGCAGCTCGAAACGGCGGACCGTGCCGCCGAAACCCTCGACGGCGCGCGCGGCCTCGACGAGAGAGTGGCCGAGCACGCGGAGCACGGCGACCGCACCGGCGGCGTTGACGGCGTTGTGGGCCCCGGGGACGCGCAAGCGCACCTCGACGCTCTCGCCGTCGGCGGTGAGCGTGAAGGCGACGGGACCGTCGGTCCGGATGCCGCTGAGTCGCACGTCTGCCGCCGCATCCTCGCCGAAGGTCACGACGTTCGCGTGCGTGATGCGCTCGCGCACCGACCGAGCGCCGGCGTCGTCGGACGAGATCACCACGGCCTCACGCGCGGCATCCGCGAACCGGGCGAAGGCCGCGTCGAAGGCGTCGCGCGAGCCGTAATGGTCGAGGTGGTCGGGGTCGACGTTGGTGATGAGGGCGACGGAGGTGTCGTACAGCTCGAAGGTGCCGTCGGACTCGTCGGCCTCGATGACGACGAGGTCGTCGCTCCCCGTGCCGCTCGAGGCTCCGAGGTCGGCGATCACGCCGCCGTTGACGAACGTGGGGTCGACGTCGAGGGCGCGCAGGGCCGTGACGATCATGCCCGTCGAGGTGGTCTTGCCGTGAGCACCGGCCACCGAGACCAGGCGGCGCCCGCCGATGAGCCAGTGCAGCGCCTGGGAGCGGTGGATGACGTGCAGCCCGCGTTCCTTGGCCGTGACGAACTCGGGGTTCTCGGGCCAGATCGCTCCGGTGTGCACGACCGTGTCGGCGTCCCCCAGGTGCGCGGCGTCGTGACCGACGTGGACGACCGCACCGCGTGCGGCCAGATCCCGCAGAGCGGCACTGTCGGAGCGGTCGGAGCCGGAGACCCGGATCCCGCGGTCGAGGAACATGCGCGCGAGTCCCGACATGCCCGAACCGCCCACTCCGATGAAGTGGGCGGAGGAGATCGTCTCGGGGATGGGGAGGCTCAGGTCGGGTCTGATCATGGCGCTTGCGAGTTTACGTCGCCGATCCTGAGCGAAGGTCTCGGCGCGCTGGGGAGGCGGGGCGGTCGAGGCCGGACGTCGGCGGCGGACCGTCGGACAGACCCGGGCGGGCCGGATACCCGCGGCGGGCCGTCAGGCGGAGTTCTCGGACGACACACCGACCGCACACACCCCGAACCGGCATGTCGCCGACGAACTCCGCGCGACGGCACAGGCGGAGAGTGACGCCGGCGGCGGGTCGGAGGGGTCAGCCGTCGAGCGCCTCATCGATGAGGGCGATGACGTTCTCGGTTCCCGTGCGGATGCCGGTGCGCGCGGCGGCGTCGCGCATCGCGGCGCGGCGATCCTCGTCGCGGAGCAGCGGCACGATGTCGGCGCGCACGCGCTCGGGCGAGAAGTCGGCGTCGGGGATGAGCAGTGCGGCGCCCGCGCGGACGGAGGCTCCGGCGTTGAGGCTCTGCTCGCCGTTGCCGACCGCGTAGGGCACGTACACCGCCGGGATGCCGAGGGCATTGATCTCGCTGACCGTTGCGGCGCCCGAACGGGAGACGACGAGATCGGCGAGGGCGAAGGCGAGATCCATGCGGTCGACGTAGCGGACGACGGCGTAGCCGGCGACACCCGGGTCGGGCAGATCGGAGTTCTGCCCCGTGACGTGAAGCAGCTGCCAGCCCGCGTCGAGGACGTCGCGCCACGCTCCGCCGAATGCGGTGTTCAGGCGCAGGGCGCCGAGCGACCCGCCGAAGACCAGGAGCGTGGGGCGCGCGGCGTCGAGCCCGAAATGCGCAGCCGCCTCGGCACGGAGTGATGGGGCGTCGAGCTCGACGATCTCTCGGCGCAACGGCATCCCGACCTCGCGTGCCCCGCGTAGCGGCGTGCCCTCGAAGGCCACACCGACGCCCGCCGCGCCACGGGCGCCCAGCACGTTGGCCAGGCCGGGCCGGGCGTTGGCCTCGTGCACGACGAACGGCACGCGTTCGCGCCGAGCCGCCACGTAGGCAGGCGCAGCGGCGTACCCGCCGAACCCGACGACGACGTCCACTCCGCGCGAGCGGATGAGGCGGCGAACGTGGGCGACCGCGCGCAGGAACCGCACGGGGAACGCCGCGGCTGCCCCGTTCGGTCGGCGCGGGAAGGGGACCTTGGCGACGGTGAGCAACTCGTAGCCGCGCAGCGGGACCAGACGGGACTCGAGGCCCTCGCGCGTACCGAGGACGAGGACATCGGCGGCGCCGTCGCGCGCACGAAGGCCGTCGGCGACCGCGAGCAGGGGGTTCACGTGTCCGGCGGTGCCGCCGCCGGCGAGGAGGTAAGTCGTCACTGTTCGACCCTAACCACGTCGAGCGCGGCCGAGAGGCGAGCGCGCGCTCAGCCGCGCGGACGGCGGGCGGATGCCGCGGCCCGGCGCGCCGTGCGCGGGGGCGCCTCGCTCACCGCGCGGCGATCCGGCAGGGTCCGTGCGCAGGACAGCAAGACGCCGCACCCGATCAGCACCGACAGCAGCGACGTCCCCCCCTGGGACATGAACGGCAGCGGCACACCCAGCACGGGGAACACGCGCAGCACCACCGCGACGTTGATCATGGCCTGGCCGACGATCCAGATCGTGATGCCGCCCGCGACGATGCGCACGAAGGGGTCGTCGGTGCGGCGGATGATGTGGAAAGCGCCGACGGCGAAGAGGCCGAAGAGAAGGAGGACCACGACACAGCCGATGAGTCCGAGTTCCTCGCCCACGATCGCGAAGATGTAGTCGTTCGCCGCGGCCGGAAGCCAGTCGTACTTCTCGGCGGAGTTACCGAGGCCGACGCCGAAGATGCCGCCGGCGGCGAGACCCCAGATCCCGTGCAGCGGCTGATAGCAGTCGCCGAGGTAGTTGGCGATGCAGTCCTGATCGAGGAAGCTCATGATGCGGCGCATGCGGTCAGCGCTCGTGATGGCGAACAGGGCGATGGCGCCGACGGCCGCGAGGGCCGGCAGCACGAAGATGCGCAGCTTCACGCCCGAGAAGAACAGAGCCCCCAGCAGGACGAGCACGAGGATCATCGTCGTCCCCAGGTCCTTGCCGCCCATGACGGTGGCGACGACGAGAGCGAAGACCGGAACGATCGGGATGAACACGTGCCGCCAGTCCCCCAGCAGCGTCTGCTTGCGGTACAGGACGTAGCCGAGCCAGAGCGCGAGAGCCAGCTTGAGGAACTCCGCCGGCTGAGCCTGGATGCCCGCGAGATTGATCCAGTTGCGGTTGCCGTTCGCCGAGATGCCCAGGGGGGTGAACACCAGCAGCTGAAACAGGGTCGCGAGGATCAGCGCCGGCCAGGCCATGCGCTTCCAGAACCGCAGGGGTGCTCGGCTCAGGACGAACATCAGCGGGACGCCGATGACGGCGAAGACGCCCTGCTTGATCACGTGCTCGAAGGGGTTCTGCGCGCCGTCGAGAGCCGAGGTCGCCGACAGCACCATCACGAGACCGAAACCGGTCAGCAGGAGAGCGGCGGAGGTGATGAGCAGGAACTCGCTCGGCACGGGCCGGAACGCCCGGCCCAGGGAGACACGGGCGGCGAGCCCGGTGCGTTCGGGTTCGTCGGGTGTGCGCCGCGGAGGAGGTGCCGTCGTGGTCACGCGAGTCCCCTCAGTCGTGCGGTCGAGAATCTCCGTCGTGGCCCGCGATCCACACCTGCACCGCTTCGGCGAAACGGTCGCCGCGGTCGGAGTAGGACGCGAACTGATCGAAGGATGCCGCCGCGGGAGCCAGGAGAACGGTGTCTCCATCCCGGGCCACACCCGCCGCCAGTTCGACGACCCGGGCCATGACGTCTTCAGTCTCGGCGTGGTCGACCTCGAACAGCGGCACCGCCGGGGCGTGTCGCTCGAACGCCGTCACGATCTCGTCGCGCTCGGTGCCGATCACGACGACCGCTCGCACCGACGCGCCACGAGCACGGACGAGGTCGCCGAGGTCGACGCCCTTGAGGAGCCCCCCGACCACCCAGACGGCGCCGGGATAGGCCGCGAGCGACGAGGCCGCCGCGTGGGGGTTCGTCGCCTTGGAATCGTCGACCCAGGTCACCCCCCGGTGGACTCCGACGACCTGGATGCGGTGCGGGTCGAGGCGGAAGCGCTCGAGCGTGTCGTGGATGTGCGCGGGGCTCGCGCCGAGGGAGCGCGCGAGCGCCGAGGCGGCGAGGATGTTGGCGACCATGTGGGGGGCCGCGAGCCCCCGCTCGGCGAGGTCGGCCACCGTCGTGAGTTCGAGAGCGGAGGTGGCACGTTCCTCGAGGAACGCCCGATCGACGAGGATGCCGTCGACCACGCCCAGGTCGCTGGGGCCGGGGACACCGAGGTCGAAGCCGATGGCGCGAGCGCCCTCGATCACCTCGGCGTCCTCGACCATCTCGCGGGTGGCGACGTCCGCCTTGTTGTAGACGCAGGCCACCCGCGTACGAGCGTAGACGCCGGCTTTCGCCGACCGGTACGCGTCAGCACCGCCGTGCCACTCGAGGTGGTCGTCCGCGAGGTTGAGGCACACCGAGGAGTGCGGCGACAGCGCGTCGGAGCCGGTCTGCAGGTTCAGGTACCAGAGCTGGTGGCTCGAGAGCTCGACGACGAAGACGTCGAAGCCGCTCGGGTCGCGCACCGCGTCGAGCACGGGGGTTCCGATGTTGCCCACCGGAACCGCCCGCTGGCCCGCGGTCATGAGCATCTCGGCGGTGAGGCGCGTCGTGGTGGTCTTGCCGTTCGTGCCGGTGATCAGCACCCAGTCGGCGGGGCGCCCGTCGGCCCGCACGACCTTGTCGCGCACGCGCCACGCGAGTTCGACGTCGCCCCACAGCGCGATGCCCCGCTCCCGCGTCCACGCGATCACGGGATGGTGCGGGGGGAATCCCGGGGATGCCACGACCACCTCGGGTGCGAAGTCGGCCATCTCGGCGGGCACGGTCTCGAGCGGGCCCTCGTGCAGATTCACGCCCAGCACCGGGAGGAGGCGGGAGTACTCGGCATCCGCCCGCTCGGTCACCACGAGCACCTCGGCGCCGAGCTCGGCGAGGGTGTCGGCGACGGAGAAACCGGTCACCGAGAGACCGAGGACGACGACGCGCAGTCCCTTCCAGTCGGCGTGCCAGCTGGTGAGGGTGGAGAGGTCGGTCATACGCGTGACAGCCATTCGACGTAGAAGAATCCGATGCCCGAGACGGCCAGGAGCCCGGCGATGATCCACATGCGCACGACGATGGTGACCTCGGGCCACCCGCGCATCTCGAGGTGGTGGTGCAGCGGGCTCATGAGGAAGAGGCGCTTGCCCCGGGTGACCTTGAAGTAGGCCCGCTGCAGGATGACCGAGCCCGACGCGATCACGTAGACGCCCGCGATGAGGATGAGCAGGAGCTCGGTGCGGGTGAAGATCGCCAGGGCGGCGATCACGCCGCCGATCGCCATCGAGCCGCAGTCGCCCATGAAGACCTTCGCCTTGGGAGCGTTCCACCAGAGGAAGCCGACGAGGGCTCCCACGAACGAGGCACCGACGATGGCAAGGTCGAAGGGGTCGCGTACGGCGTAACACCCGGCCTGCACGGTGGGGTCGAGCACGTCGGCGCAGACCTGCTTGTTCTGCCAGAAAGCCATGAGGCTGTACGCGCCGACCACGAAGATGCCCGAGCCTGCGGCAAGGCCGTCGAGACCGTCGGCGACGTTGACCGAGTTGGAGGTCGCGGTTCCGATGAGCGAGATCCACGCGAGGTAGAGCAGCCAACCGAGGATCGGCCCGAGCGCGAAGAACGACAGCAGCTGGATGTCGCGGAACACGGAGACGTACCCCGAGGCGGCGGTCTGTCCGACCGTGTTCGGGAAGTTCAACGCCACGATCGCGAAGGGCACGACCACGATCACCTGACCGGCGATCTTGCGCCAGCCGGAGAGTCCGAGGCTGCGCTGCTGGCGGATCTTCATGTAGTCGTCGATGAAGCCGACCACACCGAAGCCGAGCATGAGCCACAGCACGAGCAGGCCCGAGACCGTGGGCGGGTTGTTACCGGCGTACGAACCGATGAAGTACCCGACCATCGTCCCGAGGATGAAGATCGTGCCACCCATGGTGGGAGTGCCGCGCTTGGCGCCGTGCGAGGGGTTGTGCACGTTCTCGGGGGTGCGGATGACCTGGCCCCAGCCCCACTTGCGGAACCACCGGAGGAAGACCGGGGTGAGGAAGAGGGTGAAGGCGAGCGAGATCGCAGCCGACGTCAGAAGTGATCTCACGCGAACAAGTCTCCCAGACGGTCGCCGAGGTGCCGGAGCCCCGCCGAGTTCGACGACTTCACCAGCACGCGATCACCGTCGCGCAGTTCGGTCGAGAGGTAGTCGTAGGCCGCATCGGCGTCGGCGAAGAAGACGGCCTCGCCGTCCCAGGAGCCCTGGGCGATGGCCTCGAGGTACATGCGGCGCGCCTCGGGTCCGATCACGACGATGCGCTGGATGCGCAGGCGCACGGCCAGCAGTCCCACACGGTCGTGCTCCTCGTCGGCGTACTCGCCCAGCTCGCTCATCGCGCCCAGGACGGCGACCGTTCGCTCCTCGGGACCGGTGATCTGGGCGAGGGTGCGAAGGGCGGCGGCCATGGAGTCGGGGCTGGCGTTGTACGCGTCGTTGATGATGCGCACGCGATCGGAACCCAGCGGCTGCATCCGCCAGCGCTCGGCGATCTCGACGGTCTCGAGACGGGCGATCGCGTGGGCTGCGGGCACGCCGAGCGCGGTGGCGGCGGCGAGGGCCGCGAGGGCGTTCATGACGTGGTGCTCACCGAGCACGCGCAGGGTGAGGGTGAAGGGTTCTCCGTCGATCACCAGATCGGCGCGGGTCCCGGATGCCGAGACCTCCACGTCGACGGCGCGCACCTCGGCCCGCTCGCCCCGAC
>JAKOMY010000247.1 GCA_022702225.1 Microbacteriaceae bacterium
GCGAGGATCAAGATCTCGCCCGTGGGAGCGAGGCCCGCGAGCAGACTTGTGAGGCCGAAGACGACGACGCCGACAAGGAAGACGGTCTTCGCGCCGCGGAGGTCGGAGATACGTCCTACGACCAACAGCAGTGCGGCGAAGACGATCGCATACGACTCTTGGATCCACTGAGCCTGGCTTGAGTCGATGTTCAGATCGTTGATCACCGAGGGGGTGATGACGTTGACGATCGTCGTGTCGACGACGATCAGGGCGACACCCAGGGCTACGGCAACCAGACCGACCCATCGACGTGCGTTCTCGGACAGGGCCATCGCGCATCTCCTCAGATACTTTGATGATCAAATGATTCGACGAAAGAATAGCTTGATGGAGTGATAATCTGCAAGTCCGACCGCGGCACATCAGGATGGGAGGCCAACGTGGGCGACCACGACACTTCTCGCGACCTAGACCCTGTTCCCGTCCCGGTCACAGAGGCACTCCGTGTCTACGGTGAGACCTATACACGGGTCGCTCGGGCCTTCGCCTCTCACGCCGGGCTGCACTCCACCGATGCGACGGCGATGATCGAAATCCTCAGCGCCGAAGAACGCGGCACACCGCTCTCGCCGGCGAAGCTGAGCGATCAGATCGGTCTCAGTTTTGGCGCCACCTCGACCCTGCTGAACCGACTCGAAGCGGTCGGCCACGTCACCCGCAGCCGCATACAGGCGGATCGCCGGATCGTGACCCTGCACTCGACGCCTGAGGTGCAACGACTCGCGGATGATTTCTTCGAGCCGCTCGGGCGACGCCTCGACTCGATTCTCGCCGCGCACTCTCCTGCGTTCCTTGCTGAATTCTCAGCGCTGCTGATCGAGTTACGAAAGGCCACCGATGACCACATCTCGGAAAGTCCAGATAGCTAGATCCCGCTGCCTCACCTGTCGTAGTCGCGAGGCCGGGCAATCTGTCGTTTCGTAAGGACTCTTCTCCGGCCCGACGGCGGCGCTCGACTCGCCGAGCAGACGCGGGAAACGGAGCCTGACGTATCCATCGATTCTCGTCGGAAACGGAGCGGTTCCCTGCCGATACTCGACGTTATGTCAGAAGCGCGACATAGGAACCGTTCGTCTGCTCATCCGGAGGTCCGAAAAACCCGAAACCGCCTACAGCGCACCCGTCGTCCGCCCTCCGCACGAGGTACATGGCGAAGGGGTCATCAGTCGGTTCCGCGGCAGCGAGAGACGTCAACGGGCCCAGCTCATCCGCGAAGGGATACTCGCGGTGCCAGTTGTCACCGGGCTGTTCCTGCCGAGCGACGATGCGCCGGGCGAGGTCCGGGGAGATTGGCTCCAATGTAAGGCGTGAATTGGCCTGACTTTCGTTCCGTTCTTCAAGCAAGGATGGAAGACGATGAACAGGAAGTACTCGCCGGAGATGCGTGAGCGGGCGTTGCGGATGCTCGCGAAGACACGGCCGTCGCACGCGACGTTGATGAGTGCCGCGCGGCATGTGGCGGGGCTGTTGGGGATGAGTCCGGAAACGTTGCGGTTATGGCACCGTCAAGCGGAGGTGGATGCGGGCGCTAAGCGTGGGGTCACGACCGAGGCAGCGCAGCGCATCAAGCAGCTCAAGAAGGAGGTTTCGGAGTTGCGGAAGGCGAATGAGATTCTCAAGGCTGCGAGCGTGTTTTTCGCGAAGGAGCTCGACCGCCCCTGACCGTGATGGTCCGGTTCATCAACGAGTATCAGGATCGTTTCGGGGTCGAGCTCATCTGCCGGGTGTTGCGCCCGGCGGTTCAGGGCTTCCTCACCGCGCGCGGGTATCGCGCCGCAGTCGGGCGTGGCCCGTCGGCCCGGCAACTGGGGGACGAACTCCTCGTCCCGGAAGTGGCCAGGTCGCATGCGGAGAACTACGGCGTCTACGGGCGACGGAAGATGCATGCGCTGATGCGCCGGCAAGGGTGGGACATCGGTCGGGACCAGACCGAACGCCTCATGCGCCTCGCCGGAGTTCGCGGCGTCCGCACGTCCAAGCGCGTGTTCACCACCCGCCCGGACAAGACGATCGCGCTGCCGGTGATCTCGTGAACCGTCGATTCACCGCACCAGCGCCGCGGCGACTCTGGGTCTGCGACGTAACTTACGTCGCGACGTGGTCCGGGTTCGCATACGTTGCGTCGCCGAGGCGATCAACAACCTCTACAAGACCGAGCTCATCTGTCAGCGCGGCCCCTGGCGGACGGTCGAACAGGTCGAACCTGCGACCCCGGAATGGGTGCGGTGGTGGAACAACCAGCGGCTCCATGGCGAGCTCGACATGCGCACCCCAGTCGAGGTCGAAACCGCGTACTACGCTGACCAAGAATCAGGCCAACCGGCACCTGCCGGACAAGGCTCCCGATAGGAACGAAAGTCAGGCCGATTCACAACTATCTTTCGCCGGGACGATTTCAACGCGTGAGGTGACCACGACCCTGCGGGCCGCGTGCCAGGACAACCTCCGCGAGGAAGGTATCCGTTTGGTGTGCTGACCGTCCCCTCCCGATCTTCGCTGGCTGAGGATCTTCGGTCGAATCTGACAGCGTCCCGTCGTAACTGAGTCGACATTCCGTCTTCCATGTTCGATGGGGCCCGGAGACGGAGCCCCCGAGGAGGACAAATGACAGCGAACGTTTCCCCGACGAGATGGCCCGACCCTCATGATCGTGTTGATCAATTCGTGAGGGGGCGACTTCTGCGTTGGTACCCCCGGCAATGGCGTCGACGACACGGTGAGATCCTCGTCTCCACGCTTCTCGACGTCGCCCACGAGGAGAACCGTGCGGCCACGAGTCGGGCAGAGATCCGGGACGCCGCCGTACACGGTACGGCCGCGCGCCTCGACCGCCGCTTCGTGGCGCTGTCGGCTTTCTCCGCCGCGGCGCTCTCCGTCGTGGCCGGCGTGCTAGCTACGATGAGCTCCGCCCCCGGCATCCTGGGTCTCCTTCCGAGCACGGTCACTCCCCCGCTCGCGTCATGGTCGCTCGTCGCCGTGCTATGACTGCGCGGCCTCTTGTCCGACGGCCCCGCCCTCGCCGTCGTCATTGCGAGCTCTATCGCCTGGACGCTGAACGGTCTGACCGCCATGTCATGGTCCCTTGGTTCGATGCGGCGGACGCCGGGCTTGCCGCTCCCCGGCTCGCGGAAGCTTGAACACCGCTCTTCGCTGCGGCGGCCGGGGCAGGCGGAGTGAGCATCGCGGTGATCGTCGAGCCGATCCTCCGCCGCGCCCGGCTGCCGCTCATCGGACGCGTCGTCATCGGCGGAATGGGAGAAGCGATGCTCGCTCCGCTGATCAGCCTCGCCACCCTCAGTCCGGTGACGACCGGTGCCGGTGCGCTGGCCGCGACCGTCCTCGCGATGAAGGGGCGCTCCGTGGCGCCGTCGTCGCCACCGCCCCTCACGCTCGTCACCGACCCCCGGGCGCGCGCGTGGACGCCGGGCGCCCCGTCCGCTCGCCGTCGTGGCCGCCCTGGGAGGGGTTCTCGGGGCGGTGTACGCCTTAAGTGGCCAGTCGTGGTCGCCGGGCGCCCTCGACGGCACGATGGCCATGGCCCACGGCATCACCATCCTCGCCCTGGTGGCCGTGCCCCCGCTCGCGGCCCTCGACGTATCGGCGCCAGCACGGACCCGCTTTTCCGCGGTCGGCCCCGCCGCCGTCGCCGCGCTGGGGTGCGGCATCCTCGCCGTCGCCTACATCGGCGCCCCGGACGCTGCTGCGATGTGGCCGCTGATGCAGCTCTCGGCCGCGACGATCGGAGCGGCGATCGCGTGGTGGCTCGTTCCGCGTGTCGGGTTCTCCTGGCCGACGGCCGTCACCGTCGGTTTCGTGACGGGTCTGGTCTACGCGGCGTTCCTCGGTGTGATGATCGGTCCCCTCCTGACGTTCCGGCCTGGACCGCGTCAGCGGCGATGACCGCGTCGTGGATGCCCGCGGTGACCAACGACTGCACCTCGAGCGCGGCGGTGAAGCCTTGTGCGATCCAACAGCTGACATACAGCTCGCGCACTTCCTGCGTGGGATACTCCTCGAAGCCGGGCGGGTGCTCCCCCACGGCGATGACGCCGGCGAGCTGAACGAGCACAGTGCCGGGGCGCGCAGGTTCCCAGTGAGAGGCTCCTGGCCGACGGCCCACCTCAGCGCTCATTCCCCGTGACGCCTCGAACAAGTATCGCGTACCGCCAGCTGCCGATGGACGATCGGCGCGGAACTTCTCCGTGTTGGGTGGGAAGGCTTCTCCCCCATTGAACTCTTCGGCGAGGCGCTGCAGTTCGCGGACGATGGCGCCTTCGGCGACAACCTTCAGGAATGAGTACCCGCCGGCCACACCGGCAGTGCGGGCGAGGCCGGGGGGGGACATCCCTGATTCACGCGGCGGAGGAATTCGTGCCGAGGACATGGCCACAGGCTAGCTAGGGCTGAGTTGGCCCGGTGCGCGCGAGTGGCCACCCCACCGCCACTGCGGCTGGTCTGAACTTTCCACCGGCGACCAACAGGACAGTGGCCCCAGCCCCGGTGGGCGGTCTTCGCGATCCAGTTACCGCAGCGTTACCGCTGATGGTCGACAGTGCAAAACAAAAGCCCCGAATCCCTGCGTTTCCGGGAGACTCGGGGCCTTCGTAGTGGCGGTGACGGTGGGATTTGAACCCACGGTAGGGGTGAACCTACACAACATTTCGAGTGTTGCACCTTCGGCCGCTCGGACACGTCACCGCCGAATAGCTTACGACAGAAGACCCGATGCCGCGAATCGGCGGCCAGCACCAGTCACCGCGGCTTCCGCTCGACGCGTGCCGAACTCCTGAGAACTGACCCCACGACGAGGGACCCGACCCCGCGGGGGCCGACGGTCCCCGGAACCTCCGGGTCCCGGCGCGGCGCGCACCGCGCCGCACCACCCGAGAACTCAGGAGTTACGCCCACCCCCTCCGCACGTACCGCGACCCCACGCATCCGTTCATCCACCGTCGAACGACCGCGGTGGAGGCCGCCGTCCCCCGCTGCCAGGATCGAGCCATGAGCGTGATCGAGAACTCGAAGCTGACGGTCGTAGGAGCAGGAAGCGTGGGCGCGAGCGTCG
>JAKOMY010000261.1 GCA_022702225.1 Microbacteriaceae bacterium
CCGCGAGCGAGGGGCGCACCGACTGCACCCCCAGCGATCCCGTCGCTCCGGCGGCCGCCGCCGGCATCCAACCCGGTGACGAGTTCGTCTCGATCGACGGCACCCCCGTCTCGACGTTCGCCGAGGCCGCCGCGATCATCCAGCGCTCACCCGGTAAGCAGCTCTCGGTCGTCATCGACCGCGACGGCACGCAGCGCACCGTGGAGTTCACGCCCGCGACGACCGACCGCGCGGTCACCGACGCGAACGGTCGTCCCGTGGTCGACGCCGCGGGCGCCACCGAGTACCAGACCGTCGGATTCGCGGGCATCAGCCCGCAGAGCGCCCTAGTCCGCCAACCGATCGGGACGAGCCTTGCGGCGACGGGGCAGTACATCGGCTCGGTCGCGCAGATCGTGTCGCAGTTCCCCGTGCGCATCTACGACGTGGCCGTCGACACCCTCAACGGTCAGCCGCGTGACGCGAACAGCCCCATGAGCGTGGTCGGCGCCGGCCGTCTCGCCGGCGACATCGCTGCCGTCAACGCGCCGATCCTCGACCGCGTGCAGACGATGATCACGCTGCTGGGCGGCCTGAACATCGCCCTGTTCGTCTTCAACCTCATCCCGCTTCTCCCGCTCGACGGCGGTCACGTCGTCGTGGCGCTGTGGGACGGCATCAAGCGACAGATCGCGCGTCTGCGCGGCAAGGTCGCTCGTCCCGTGGATGCCACGAAGCTCGTTCCGGTGACCTTCGTCGTCGTGATCCTGCTCGTGGCGACGGGCGGGGTGCTGTTCCTCGCCGACATCTTCAACCCGGTGCAGCTGCTCTAGCCGCGCCCGGGGGGGCGACAGGCTCACACCCTCCCCGTGGGAAGGGCGTGAGCCCGCCGAGAGGCCGCGGGTCAGAGCGCGTGCGCGATCAGGCGTTCGAGGGTCCGCATGCCGTCGCGCGACAGGATCGACTCGAGGTGCCCCTGCACGCTCGCGAACGCGGGGCCGCGGAGGGCGTAGACGTCGCCGGTCTCGGGGTCGGCCGCGACCTCGGCCGGGATCTCGATGCGACCCTCCGGGACGGGGAGGGGAGCCCCCGTCGACTCCCCGCGCACGGTGATCGACTCGACAACGATCCCGCGCTCGGTCGTGCCCGGCGCCACGCGCGCCGTGAACGTGTTGTAGAACCCGATCGAGGCGTCCTCGCCGAAGACGTCGACGCTCTTCTGCAGGCCCTGGTGCGGCTGCGCGAGAGGGGCGAGATCGATGCCGAGCTGGTCGGCGAGGATCTGGTGGCTCAGGCAGACCGCGAGAAGCGGAGCGTGGCGGAAGAGGCGGCGGGAGACGACGTGGCGCATCGCGGACATGCGCGGGCTGTCGTCGCGCGGATCACCGGGGCCGGGGCCCGAGATCACGAGGTCGGCGGCATCGACCTCGTCGTCCGTCGCCTGCGACCAGTGCACGATACGGGTGTCGAGTCCCAGGTGTCGCAGCTGGTGCGCGAGCATCGTCGTGAAGCGGTCCTCGGCATCCACCACGAGCGCCGTGCGGCCCGCGAAAGGGCCCGACCCGTCGGGGTCCTGCGGGTTCATCCAGAAGGGCGCCAGGCGATCGTTGCGCGATGCCAGCAGTTCGGCGATCGCGGGATTCTCGGCGAGCGGTCGTTGCGGGGCGGCGGGGGCATCGGCATCCGCCCCCTCGGGAGCGACGGGCACGCTTCGAGGGACGGCGCCGATCGCGCCGAGCACGCCGGCGGCCTTGCCGTGGGTCTCGCCCACCTCGCCGTCGGGGTCGGAGTGGCGCACGAGCGTGGCCCCGACCGGAACGCGCAGGCGTCCGTCGACCAGATAGGCCGTGCGGATGAGGATCGGCGCGTCGAGATCGTGCGTGGGCCCCTCGGTCGAGCCGTTCGGGGTGAACAGGGCGGCGACACCGGAGTAGTAGCCGCGCGGCTGTGTCTCGTGCCGGGCGATCACGGTGCACGCGTTCTGCATGGGGGAGCCGGTGACCGTGGGGGCGAACATCGTCTCGCGGAGGATGTCGCGCGGGTCGAGATCGCTCGAGCCGCGCAGCATGTACTCGGTGTGCGTGAGGCGCGACATCTCCTTGAGGTGCGGGCCGGTGATGCGGCCACCGTCGCTGCAGACGGCGCTCATCATCTTGAGCTCCTCGTCGACGACCATGAAGAGCTCCTCGGTCTCTTTGGTCGAGCGCAGGAACTCGGCGAGCGTCTCGGACGTCGCCCCGCCCGCCGGGTGGCGGAAGGTGCCCGAGATGGGGTTCATCGTGACGATGCCGTCCTTGGCGCTCACGTGCGCCTCGGGGCTCGCTCCCACCGCGATGTGATCGGCCGTGACGACGGCGAAGGTCCAGTACGCGCCCTTCTCGTGCTCGAGAAGAGCCCGGAACCACGTGAGCGCGGCGATGCGCGGGTCGACGTCGACGCCGGCGACGAAGTCGCGACGGATCACGAAGTTCGCACCCTCGCCGCGACCGATCTCGTCCGCGATGACGCGGCGCACGATGGCGGCGTAGTCCTCGTCGGTGATGTCGAAGCCGGCGTCGGCAAGGGGCACGGGCGAGGAGGGGAGGGATGCCAGGGCCTCCGCCCGCGGCACGGAGACACGGTCGTCGATCACCAGGCAGCGCAGCGGTGCTCCGTCGTCGTGGCAGACGAAGCCGCGCTCGCGCACCTGGCGGTAGGGAACGAGGGCGAGCACCTCGCGGGCGCGGCCCTCGGCATCCGTCAGGGGGATGTCGGCGAGGAGGTCCACGTCGACCACGTCTCCCGTGAGGACCTCGACGGTCGCCCCGTCACGGGCGATGAGGGCGAAGGGGGCGGAGCCTGCGGCGAGGTCCGTGAAAGGGGAGGAGGGGTCGAGCCCGGTCATCGAGAAGTCTTTCCGTCTGTGCTGAACGAGGTCCGATGCGGCCGCCGAAAACACGAAGACCGCCCGGATTCCCCAGGGGGAGGGCGGTCTGTTGCATGCGTGCGCACCGCCTAAACGGTGTGCCACCAGGATGTGTGAGCGCGCATGGCGCCGAACCTACCACAGCAGCCTTTCGGCGCCGGTTCAGGCACCGTGCGGTGCGGGCGGCGTAGGCTGATCGCGTGCCTGCTGTGAACCTCGGAATGCCCCGCGTGCCGGAGACCCTCGCGCCCCGTCGCAAGACCCGCCAGATCCGCGTGGGCAAGGTCCTCGTGGGCGGCGACGCCCCGGTGAGCGTCCAGTCGATGACCACGACGCCCACGACCAACATCAACGCCACCCTGCAGCAGATCGCCGAGCTGACGGCGTCCGGCTGCGAGATCGTGCGCGTTGCCGTGCCGTCGCAGGACGACGCCGACGTGCTGCACATCATCGCGAAGAAGAGCCAGATCCCGGTCATCGCCGACATCCACTTCCAGCCGAAGTACGTGTTCCAGGCGATCGACGCCGGCTGCGGCGCGGTGCGCGTGAACCCGGGCAACATCCGCAAGTTCGACGACCAGGTCGGCGCGATCGCCAAGGCCGCCAAGGATGCGGGCGTCTCGCTGCGCATCGGCGTCAACGCGGGTTCGCTCGACCGCCGCCTGCTCGAGAAGTACGGCAAGGCCACCCCCGAGGCACTCGTCGAGAGCGCCGTGTGGGAAGCCTCGCTGTTCGAGGAGCACGACTTCCACGACTTCAAGATCTCGGTCAAGCACAACGACCCGATCGTCATGGTCAAGGCGTACCGCCTGCTCGCCGAACGGGGCGACTGGCCCCTGCACCTCGGCGTCACGGAGGCCGGCCCCGCGTTCCAGGGCACGATCAAGAGCGCCACGGCGTTCGGCATCCTGCTGTCGGAGGGCATCGGCGACACCATCCGCGTCTCGCTGTCGGCGCCGCCCGCCGAAGAGGTCAAGGTCGGCCATCAGATCCTGCAGTCGCTGAACCTGCGCGAGCGCAAGCTCGAGATCGTCTCGTGCCCCTCGTGCGGCCGTGCGCAGGTCGACGTCTACACCCTCGCCGACGACGTCACCGAGGGCCTCAAGGACATGACCGTGCCGCTGCGCGTCGCCGTCATGGGCTGCGTCGTCAACGGACCCGGCGAAGCGCGCGACGCCGACCTGGGTGTGGCATCCGGCAACGGCAAGGGCCAGATCTTCGTCAAGGGCGAGGTCGTCAAGACCGTTCCCGAGAGCGAGATCGTCGCGACCCTCATCGCCGAGGCCAACCGCCTCGCCGCCGAGATGGGCCCCGACGCCGCCACCGGCACCGCGCAGGTCATCACGGCCTGAGCCTCGCGCGTCGTCGCTGGCCCACCGGGCTCTCATCGCCTCCCCACAGCATTCGTTCACGTGGGTGACACCGGCCGTTCGACATCTCGGCGGCGGGCGAACCACCGATGCTCACGGAGCGGGCCTACCGTCTGATCCGGTCGCGGCGACGCGTCGCGGCCGATCCCATCGGACGGTCGGAGAGGAGACGCCGCGCACCCCGCGGCGCATCACGCATGGAATCACGCACCCACAGGCTCCGCACGGCGTGGCGCATCGCCATCGCCGGCGCGCTCGTCGTCGCCGGCACCGCGGCGCCGCTCTCGGCGAACGCGGCGAGCTACCCCAGCGACAGCGCCAAGCCCGATCTCGTCGCGCTGCTCAGCGGCTACCGCGACTTCTGGACGCCCAGCGGTCAGGGCGACTTCAGCGGCACGGTGGTGAACCCGACGGTTCTGGCCTACAACGACCGGCTGACGGTATGGATCAACAACAATGCCACCGCCGCGCAGCAGTTCCGCGCTCTGCAGGACTCCGAGTACAACAACAACGCCAAGACCGCCTACGACCAGTCCTTCACCGTCTCGGGAGGTCTCGGCTCGTCGCTCGGCGCGATCTACGTCAACGGTCTCAACTCGGGTGCCCTGCCGCTGACGCAGGCCCTCATCAACAGCTCGAACGGATCGTCGGGCGCCTACGTGTCGACGAGCACGGCGAAGAACACGTTCAGCTACGCGCGCCCCTTCGTCATGACCGATCCGAACGCGACGGCCGTCTCGGGCGACAACGCCGCCTGCGCGCCCAGCGTGAACAACGCCTCGTCGCTGAAGGCCATGCGCCAGGGAACGGCATGGGCCGACGCGAACGGCAACCTGCTCATCGGCCGTGTCGCACCGGTCACCGACACCACGCACCAGTTCTCGCCCAACGACGTGCCCCTCGACGCCGCGTACGGTCAGCCGGGCATCTGCAAGGGTGGCTCGTTCCCGTCCGGTCACACGACCACCGCCTATCAGGCCGGCATCACCCTCGCGACCCTCGTCCCCGAACTGGGGCCCGAGGTGCTCGCGCGGGCGTCCGAGAACGGCAACAACCGCATCGTGCTCGGTGTGCACTACCCGCTCGACATCGTCGGCGGACGCATCGACGGCGAGGCCGCTCTCGCCGCCCGCTGGTCGGACGACGCCTACCGCACCGGCGTGCTGCAGCCCGCCCGTCAAGAGCTGATGACGTACCTGCAGCAGCAGTGCGGAAGCACCCTCGCCGCGTGCATCGCCGCCGAGACGCCCTACCAGAACGACCCCTACGGCGGGAAGGCCATGCCCGGCGGAACGGCGCAGAAGGTCACCGACCGCGCCTCGGCCGTGTCGGTGTACACCGAACGCCTCACCTACGGCTTCGCTCGCACGGGCACCGCCGGTCAGCCGGCGGCCGTGCCGGCGGGCGCGTCGAACCTGCTGCTGACCGCGTTCCCGCAGCTGACCGACGCGCAGCGCACGTCGATCCTCGCGCAGACCCAGATCGACTCGGGCTACCCGCTCGATCAGACGTCCGGCGGCAACGGCTCGTGGCAGCGTCTCAACCTCGCCGCCGCGATGTCGGCCAAGGTGCAGGTCAACGCCGACGCCACCGTCACGGTGCTCGGCGTCGGCGGCGCGGCCCAGGTGCTCCCCGCCCCGAGCGGCTCGACGAGCACGACGCGCGCGCTGACCGCTCCGAACGGCACGACCGTCGCCGCCGGTGGCCAGCTGCAGATCGCGGGCTCGGGTTTCGCCGCCGGTCAGCCGCTCACGGTGCAGCTGCACAGCGACCCGGTGACGATCGCGACCATCGCCGCCGATGCGAACGGCGCCTTCGCCACGACCGTCACGATCCCCGCCTCGACCCCGGCCGGTGCGCACACGATCACGCTCCTGGATGCCACGGGCGCCGTCGTTGCGGGACCGCTCGCGGTCACGGTCACCGGCATGCGCCTGCCCCTGGTGAGCGGATGACGACGAGCCCCGCTCGTCGGCGCCTGGCGCTCGTCACGATCACCGCGACGGCGGCTGCGGCCGTCGTCGCGGTGATCGCCGCGTGGGCGCTGGCTCCCGCCGCCCCCTCGGTCCCGGCAGCCGATCCCACGCCCTCGTCCTCCCCGACGCCCGCGACCGCCGCGTCGCCTCGCCCGGTGCCCGCGGTCGACGCCGGCGCACTGTCGGCGTTGCCCGAGGCGCGCTACGACGCGGTGATCGGCGGGCTCCTCGTCGCCGACATGGCCGTGCCCGCGCACGCCGACGTGTACTCGACGGCATCCGACCTGCCCCTCTTCGGCGACGCCGACGGCACGGGACGCCCGGGCGGCAGCGGCGGTCCCATCGCGCGTCTGGCCGCGCGCGACTTCTTGGGAGAGGCCACTCCCGT
>JAKOMY010000262.1 GCA_022702225.1 Microbacteriaceae bacterium
CCTCGGTGTGACGGGCACCGCGCGCAACGCGAACACGGTGGCCAAGCTCGTCGCGCTGAGCGCCTGACCGCGGCCGCGCACCCGACCGCAGGCGCGAGCCCCGCTCGGGGCGCACTCCGCCGTTCGGGGCGCACTCCGCCGTTCGGCGAATGACGTCCACCACCGCCGCGAAACGCGCCCCACAGCGCACACCGCGCCACCTCGACCACGCATAAACGCCGTGCGCACGCAGAAACACGAGCACCACACGTTTCTGCGCGCGCACCGCGTTTCTGCCCGAAGCCCGCGCCGGCAACCCCCGCAACCCACCCCGCACCGCCCCCCCACACGCGACGACGCCGCCGCAGCCGAAGCTGCGACGGCGTCAAACGCACCGAGAGGTCTCAGTGGAAGAAGTGGCGCTCCCCGGTGAAGAACATGGTCACTCCGGCGGCTCGCGCGGCGTCGATGACCTCGGCATCCCGAACCGAACCGCCGGGCTGGATGATGGCCGAGATGCCCGCGTCGATCAGCACCTGGGGGCCGTCGGCGAAGGGGAAGAACGCATCGGATGCCGCGATGGAGCCGCGCGCACGGTCACCGGCGCGCTCCACCGCGAGGCGGCACGAGTCGACGCGGTTGACCTGGCCCATGCCGATGCCGACGGTGGCCGACCCCTGGGCGAGCACGATCGCGTTCGACTTCACCGCGCGGCACGACTTCCAGGCGAAGATGAGGCTCTCCATGTCTTCGTCCGCGGGACGCTCACCCGAGACGAGCTCCCAGTTCTTCGCGACCGACTCGATGTCGTCGGGGAAGCGGTCCGCGTCCTGCAGGAGAAGTCCGCCCGAGACGAGGCGCACGTCCATGCGCTCCTGCTGCCAGTCGGCGGGCAGGCGCAGCACGCGCAGGTTCTTCTTGAGCTTGAACACCTCGAGCGCCTCGGGCTCGAAATCGGGGGCGATGACGACCTCTGTGAAGATGTCGCGCAGGTTCTCTGCCATCTTGAGCGTGACCGTGCGGTTCGCGGCGATCACGCCGCCGAACGCCGACACGGGGTCGCACTCGTGCGCGCGCAGGTGCGCCGAGGCGATCGGGTCGAGGGCGTTGGGGGCCGCGACCGCGATGCCGCAGGGGTTCGCGTGCTTGATGATCGCCACGGCCGGCTTGACCATGTCGAAAGCGGCGCGCAGCGCCGCGTCGGCGTCGACGTAGTTGTTGTACGACATCTCTTTGCCCTGCAGCTGCGTGGCCTGGGCGATGCCGTGGCCACCGACGCGCGTGTAGATCGCGGCGCGCTGGTGCGAGTTCTCGCCGTAGCGCAACGTCGACAGACGCTCGGCCTGGATCGTCAGGTGCGCGGGCAGATCGATGTCGTCGGCGAGGGTGCCCTCGGCGAACCACGTCGACACGGCGGTGTCGTAGGCGGCGGTGTGCGAGAACGCGCGGGCCGCGAGCTCGCGGCGCTGCGCGAGGGTCGTGCCGCCCTCACCCTGCAGCGCGTCGATGATGGCGGGGTACGACTCGGGCGAGACGACGATGGCGACGTTCGCGTGGTTCTTCGCCGACGCGCGCACCATGGCGGGGCCGCCGATGTCGATCTGCTCCACCACGTCGTCGCCCTGGGCACCGGATGCCACGGTCTCGACGAACGGGTAGAGGTTGACGACCACGAGCTCGAAGGGGCGGATCTCCAGCTCCTCGAGCTGCGCCTCGTGCGAGGCCAGGCGCAGGTCGGCGAGCAGTCCCGCGTGCACGCTCGGGTGCAGGGTCTTCACGCGCCCGTCGAGCGACTCGGGGAAGCCCGTGACGGACGAGACGTCGGTGACGTCGTACCCGGCGTCGCGCAGCAGAGTCGCCGAGCCCCCGGTCGAGACGATCTCGACACCGGCGGCGGCGAGTGCTGCGCCGAGGTCGAGCAGACCGGTCTTGTCGCTCACCGACACCAGCGCGCGGCGGATCGGGACGACGTCGCGGGGGCGGTAGTCGGCGGGGTCGTGGCGGGGTCCGGCCATGGCGTTCGGCTCCTGTGTCTCGAGTCGGGTTCGGATGCACGACGGGCCGACGCCCGTCGGGCGGGTCAGGCGGTTCGGGATGCCGTGGCGGCGAGGTCGAGCTCGCCCTCGGCGATACGGCGCACGACGTCGATGAGCAGACGTCGTTCGACGGGTTTGATGCGATCGTGCAGAGAGTCCTCGTCGTCGCCGGGGAGCACCGGGATGCGCTCCTGCGCAAGGATCGGGCCAGTATCGACGCCGGAATCGACGACGATCACGCTCGCTCCGGTCTGCTCGACGCCCGCGGCGAGGGCGTCACGCACCCCGTGCGCCCCGGGGAACTCCGGCAGGTACGCGGGGTGGGTGTTGATGATGCGCGGTTCCCACGCGGCGACGAGATCGGCCGGCAGCAGCCGCATCATGCCGCTGAGCACGACGAGGTCGGGATTCCACACCGACAGCTGCGCACCCAGCTCGGCGCCCCACTCCTCACGAGAGGCGAACGCACCGAAGGGGACGAGGAAGGTCGGGATGCCGAAGTGCTCGGCGTGGGCGAAGCCGTCGGCCTCGCGATCGGCACCGACCGCGATCACGCGCGCCGGAAAGCCGGGGGCCGAGGCCGCCTCGAGCAGGGCGCGGAGGTTCGAGCCGGTGCCGGAGATGAGGACGGCGACCGTGAGCACGCGCTCAGTCTACGCAGGTGCGTCCGCGCGCGCGGGCCCTCGAGAGCAGCCGGGGACCGCCGGCTCGAAGCCTGCCGTACCGGCCGAGCGAGTCTGGCCCGGGCCGAACGCCCCGGGGCGGCCTGCCCGATCGCGTGGCGGTCAGCGCCTGTCGTCGGGCTCGCCGCCGTGCTCCGACCAGGCGGCGCGGATGCGCGCACGCACCTCGTCGTCGCTGAGTTCGTCGGGTGCGCCCCCGCGCGCGCCCGCCACGGGGCTCTCGGAGACGGGTGGCGCAGGAACGGGCGGCGAAGACACGGGCGACGCTGAAGAAGGAAATGATCCCCGAGCGCTCCCCCGCGCGCCCAGCGCGGTGTCGGTCGCCACGGCATCCGGATCGCGGTACGAGCTCGGCCAGACGTCGTGCGAGATGCCCGCGCCGGCGGGCGAGCCGGTCGGGGTCGGGCCGGTCCAGTGCTCGTCGCGGTCGAAGGGCGTGTGCTCGCGCGCGGCGAACGAGAAGCCCCGGTCGTCGCGCTCCTCGTACCGGTCGTCGCCCTCGTACCCGCCGAAGCGCGGGCTGAGCAGCAGGATCGCGAGCCCCACCAGCACCTCGAGGCCGAGCGTCAGGGCGAGCGGGCCCGGCTGCGGGCCCGTATCGGCGAGGCGGCCGGGACCGATCGACCCCGACGAGACCACGGCGGCGAGCGCACCCATGCCGCCGGTGAGCGCCGCGACCGCGACGGCCAGGACCAGCCGGGGTCCCAGCGGCTCGGGGCCGGTGGTCGATGGCATCCGGGATCGCAGGATCCATCCCGTCAACGCGCCCACGGCGATCGGCAGCAGCACGAGCAGCAGCAGCCACGACGAGGTCGAATCGGGCACCGCGCCCAGCACCGGGATGCCGGGGAGCGCACCGACCTGCGTCGCGGCCGGGGTGACCGCGGTGTCGGCACCGAGGGCGAAGCCCGGCCCGGCGGCGAACGACATGGCCCAGAGCACGAGCGTGGGGAGGTAGAAGAGCTGACCGAGGGCGATGACGGTCGCGCCGATACCGTCGGCGTTACTAGCCTGGTACAGCCCGATCACCTGCGATGCGCGGGCGATGAGACCCGCCAGCACGACCACCGCGCCCACCGAGACGAGTCCCAGAGTGGTGATCGCCAGTCCCCGCAGCGCGAGCGCGGGAACGGGCGCCCAGGCGCTCGGCATCCGCTCGATCCATCCGCGTACGGCATCGACCGGCCCGTCGTCGCCCACGCGCCAGGCGCCCACGACGGCGCCGATGAGCGAGGGCACGAGGAAGATCAGCGTCGGCAGCAGGATGGCGAGCCAGGTTTCGGATGCCACGAGCGAGGCCTGTGAGGTGAGCGCGATGCCCGCCGAGAGAGCCGCGAAGACGAGAGAGCCCGAGAGCCACCCGGTGAGACCGGCGCCCGCCTCTGCGGCGCGAGAGCCGGAACGGGCGGCGAAGAGGCCGGTGAAGGCCGCGAAGGCCAGGGGGGCGAGAGACAGCGTGAAGGTCGCGAACGTCGGGTCGATGCCGGTCGCGGCGAGGTAGGCGTCGGGCAGGGTGATGGTCACCGGCACGAGGTGGCCGAGGTGCCAGATCGCGGCCGACGCGGGCCACAGAGCGCTCCAGTCGGGGTTGCCGACGCCGAACACCCACAGCAGCGTGAGCGGTGCGAGCACGACGGCGATGCCACCGGCGGTCGCCAGGACGGCGTCGAGGGCGGCGAGGAGAGCGATGAGGAGGCGATGCATGGGCGAGAGGAACCCTACCCGCGCCGCCTCAGCCCGCCCCTCAGGCGCGGCGGCGAGCGCCCGAGACGAGCCTGCGCAATGCGGTGAGCCAGGAGCGCGAGGCCGTGTCGGGCTCGGCGGGCGCGTCCGCCGGCGCGTCCGAGGAGCGCGGATCTGCCCCGGCGGCCCCGGCGACCGGGGCGACGCGCGCATCGCGCCATCGCTCCCACACCACCGCCGCCAGGCGCGGGTCCGCACCGATCGGGGCGGTGGTCAGGTCGGCCTGCGCCTTCTCGATCACGCGCGAGAAGTGCCCCGGTGCGAGGACGTAGCTCGCGGCGACGGTGCGTCGGCCGTCCGCGCGTGCTGCGGCCACGGCATCCGGGATGCGGGGATCGGATGCCGCGGCGTAGGCCGTCACGACGGGGCCGGTGACACCGGCATCCGCCATCAGCTCCGCCATGCGTTCGACGTCGATCACGGCGCCCGGGCGGGTGGAGCCGGCCGCGGCGAGCACGACGGTGTCGTCGGGACCCGCCCCGGCGGCGCGGACGCGGTCGGCGAGGATCTCGGCCAGCACCGGGTGGGGCCCGAGAGCGGGGGCGACGGGCAGTCCGTCGGCGGCCTCCACCAGGTCGACCTCGGTGTGGTAGCCGGTCGACAGCAACAGGGGCACGATCACGATGTCGTCCGTGCGCTCGCGAGCTTCGGCCACGACGTCGGTGACGGAGGGACCGTGCACGTCGACGTACGCCTCGAGCACGTCGACGCCGGCGGGAGCGGTGGCGCGCAGCACCTCGAGCAGTTCGCGCACGACGACGCGGCCCTCTTCGAACCTCGTGCCGTGGGCGCAGGCGATCAGTACGGCGGTCATGCGTCCTCCTCGTCGATCACGTCGAGCCGGTATCCGCGCTTGTAGACGGTGCGGATCAGGTCGAGCCCGCCGAGCGCGTCGCGGGTGCGGGCCACGGCGACCTCGACGGCGTGCCCGCTCGCCTCCGAGCTCGACAGCGCGGCGATCAGATCGGCGCGCGAGACCACCGCCCCCGGCGCGCGCCCGAGCGCGCGCAGGATCTCGACGCCGGTGCGCGGCAGGGGTGTGAATTCCCCGTCGAGCACGATCCCCGAGGAGCGGATGCCGAGGCGCCCGACCGTCGTGGGGATCAGCGCCGCGTCGGCTCCGCCGTAGTGCGTCACCACGGCGCGCACGAGCGCCCCGAGACGTCCGCGGTCGGGGATGAGCGGGGTGATGCCCGCCTCGAGGAGGGGACCGGCGGTGATCGGCCCGACGGCCGCGACGAGGACGTGCCCGCGGGCGGCTCGGGAGGCCACTCCGTCGAGCGCCTCGGCCCGTTCGGCCGCGAGGATCCACTCGCGCGCAGCGGGAGCGGAGGTGAAGAGCACCGCGTCGATCTCTCCGCGTGCGACCTGCTGGGTAGACGCGGCGACGACCTCGGGATCGGGCGGCGGCCCCCAGCGGTAGATCGTGAGGCTGGTCACGCGGGCTCCGGCCGCTTCGAACGCCTCGTCGAGGCCGTCGGCCCCCGAGCCGTGGTGCTGCACCGCGATGTGCAGTCCGTCGATCCCCTCGGCCACGAGGAAGTCGCGCAGCTCGGCGGCCGTCTCGCTCTCGGCGACCCAGTCGGCCTCGAAACCGGCCTGCTGGATCGCGCCGCGCGCCTTCGGGCCACGGGCGACGATCCGTGCGCCGTCGAGCACGGGAGCGAGCGCATCGTGCAGGCCCGCCTCGTCGGCTGTCTCCATCCACGCGCGGAACCCCACACCCGTCGTCGCCACGACGACGTCGGGCGGGTCGGCGACGAGCGAGCGCGTCTGCGCGATCAGCTCGTCGTCGTCGACATGCGGGATGATCGTGAGCGCCGGCGCGACGCGCACGCGCGCCCCGTGTCGCTCGAGCGCGGCCGACAGCTCCCCCGACCGTCGGTCGACGGGGAGCAGCACGGTGCACCCCTGGAGCACCGTGCTGATCGTCCGCGCGGGTGTCGTCACCCGATGCCCTCCGGGTGCGCCGCGACCCGGACCGGAGCGTGAGCGGGCTGGAGCGATACCGCAGCCGCCGCGGGCGACGCGGCCGGCAGCAGAAGATCGGCCCGGGCGACCTCGCCGAACACCAGCACCGCGGGATTCGCGAGGCGGTGGGTCTCGGCATCCTGGATCGCCGTACCGAGCGTGGTGCGGATCGTGCGCTGAGCGGGTGTGTGGCCGTTCTCGACGAACGCGACGGGGCGCGTCTCGGGAGCGCCGGCGGCGCGGGCCGCGGCCACGAAGCGCGGCAGGGCGCTCACGCCCATCAACGCGACGACCGTGGCGCTGTCGTCGCGCAGGGCGGCGAGGGTCGCCTCGCTCGGGGTTTCCTGACCGTTCACGACATGCAGGGTACCGGCGACGCCGCGGTGCGTCACGGGCACCCCCGCGGCCGAGGGCACGGCGATCGCGCTCGAGATGCCGGGCACGACCTCGACCGCGATGCCGGCCTCGCGGCACGCGATGACCTCCTCACCGCCGCGGCCGTACACGAACGGATCGCCGCCCTTGAGCCGCACGACCCGCAGGCCCTTCGCCGCTCGATCGACGAGGAGGGCGTTGATCTCGTGCTGCGGCACCGGGTGATGCTGCGGGCGCTTGCCGACGTCGATCAGCTCGACGTCGTCGCCGAGCTCGGCGAGTACGCCGGTGGGTCCGAGCCGGTCGTGCACCACGACGTCGGCCTCGGCCAGCAGAGCGCGGGCGCGCACCGTCAGCAGGTCGACCGGGCCGGGACCGCCGCCGACGAGTGCCACGCTCCCCACGAGCGGGCGGCGTCGGCGGCGGAGCGGAAGGGCGCCTTCGGCGAGGCGCTGCGCGATCGCGTCGCGCACGGCGACGCTGCGGCGAGGGTCGGCACCGGCGGTGGAGACGACGCCCACCATGACGTCGCCGCTCGTGGTCTCGGCGGCCAGGCGCGCGGTGCCCTTGCCGCCGTGACCCGCGTTGACGCACCAGACGCGGCGGGCTTCGGCCGCCGTGACGACGGCGGCGTCGACGGATGCCGCCCCCGTGGCCGTGTGGCAGAACCAGGCCTCGTCGAGATCGGTGTCGGCGAATCCTCTGTCGATCCACTCGATCTCACCCGCGGCGGCGAGCGCGACGAGCCCCGGCGTCGCGACGGGGGCGATCACCCGTACCCGGGCGCCGGCGGCGCGCAGCCGCGCGATGCGCTTCTCGGCGACGGAGCCGCCGCCCACGCACACGACGAGCTTGTCGGTGAGGTCGAGGCCTGCGAGAGCGATCATCGGGGGTCCCCTTCGAGCTTCACGAATACATCCCCTTCGGCGACCGCGACCGGGTGCACGGCCACCGTCAGCGGGTCCTTGCCCTGCGTGTCGAGACAGGTTCCCGTGCGCAGGTCGAACACCTGCTTGTACATGGGCGAGGCGACGGTGGGCACTCCCCCGCGGTCGCCGACGATCCCGCGCGCGAGCACCGCCGCCCCGCTGAACGGATCGATCTGGTCGGTCGCGAAGATCCGGCCGTCGAACGTCCGGAACAGCGCGACCTGCCGGTCACCGAGGAGCGCCGCGGCCCCGCGCTCCACGAGCAGATCGTCGACGCGGCAGACGCGGATCCACCCGTTGCCCGACGCCGACGCCGAGCCCGTCGTCGCGGCCGGGGTCCCGGCATCCGGAGTCGTCTCCATCAGAGTCATGACCGCACCGCCAGCGTCGTTCCGCCGATGAGCACCGCGCCCGACGCGCGTTCTTCGGCCGTGGCGGGTCGGGCCTGACCGCGCTCGGCGACGTAGGCAAGAGAGGGGTCGGCCTTGTCGGGAGCATTGACGAAGCTCTGGAAGCGCTTGAGCTTCTCGGGGTCGGCGAGGGTGGCGGCCCACTCGTCTTCGTAGGCGTCGATGTGGGATGCCATGGCCCGGTCGAGGTCGTCGGCGATGCCGAGGGTGTCGTCGAACACGACGCCCTTCAGCGCCTCGAGACCGCCCTCGTACTCCGCCGCCCACGGGGCCGTGCGCTGCAGCCGGTCGGCGGTGCGGATGTAGAACATGAGGAATCGGTCGATCGCCCGCAGCAGCCCGTCGTCGTCGAGACCCTCGGCGAAGAGCACCGCATGACGCGGGGTGAAGCCGCCGTTGCCGCCGACGTACATGTTCCAGCCGGCCTCGGTCGCGATCACCCCGATGTCCTTGCCGCGCGCCTCGGCGCACTCGCGGGCGCAGCCCGACACCCCGAACTTGATCTTGTGCGGCGAGCGCAGGCCGCGGTAGCGCAGCTCGAGCTGCACGGCCATGCCCACCGAGTCCTGCACGCCGTAGCGGCACCAGGTCGATCCGACGCACGACTTCACCGTGCGCAGCGACTTGCCGTACGCGTGGCCCGACTCGAACCCGGCGTCGACGAGGCGCTTCCAGATGTCGGGAAGCTGGTCGAGGCGGGCACCGAACATGTCGATGCGCTGCCCGCCGGTGATCTTCGTGTAGAGCCCGAAGTCGCGGGCGACCTCGCCGATCACGACCAGGCCTTCGGGCGTGATCTCGCCGCCCGGAATGCGCGGGACGACGCTGTAACTGCCGTCGCGCTGGATGTTGGCCATCACGTGGTCGTTGGTGTCCTGCATCGTCGCCAGCTCGCCGTCGAGCACGTGCCCCGAGTACAGGCTCGCGAGGATGCTCGCCAGAGCCGGCTTGCAGATGTCGCAGCCGCGCCCGGTGCCGAAACGCTCGACGATCGAGGTGAAGGTGCGCAGCCCCGAGACCCGGACCGCGTCGAACAGCTGCGCCCGGGTGAACGAGAAGTGCTCGCACAGCCCGTTCGAGACTTCCTTTCCGGATGCCGCCAGCTCAGTCGCCACGAGCTTCTTCACGAGCGTGAAGCACGAGCCGCACGCCGCCCCGGCCTTGGTGCACGCCTTGACCTCGGCGGCATCCGCGCACTGGTGCTCGGTGACGGCCTCGCGCACGGTTCCGGCGGTGACGCCGTTGCACGAGCACACGATCGCGTCGGCGGGCAGGTCGCCCTGCGGGGCCGGGGCGAGGCCTTCGGGCATGAGGTAGGCCGCCGGATCGCCGCCGAGCGCTCGACCGACGAGCGGGCGCAGCGCGGTGTACGCCGAGGCGTCGCCGACCAGGATGCCGCCGAGCAGCGTCTGCGCGTCGTCGCTCAGCACGAGCTTCTTGTAGACGCCCGACACCGGGTCGGCGTAGGTGACGTCGAGGGCGTTCGGCGTCTCGGCGAACGCGTCGCCGAAGCTCGCGACTTCGACGCCCGAGAGCTTGAGCTTGGCCGAGGTGTCGAAGCCGGGGAAGGCGGCCGCGCCGCCCAGCAGGCGGGTCGCGGCGACCTCGGCCATCGCGTACCCGGGGGCGACCAGACCGATGCACTGCCCGTCGAAGCTCGCGACCTCGCCGATCGCCATGATCGCGGGATCCGAGGTGTCGCAGCCCTCGTCGATCACGACCCCGCCGCGGGCGTCGACGCGCAGCTCGGCCGCACGGGCGAGCTCGTCGCGGGGCCGCACGCCGACCGTGAAGACCACGATGTCGACGGCCTCCCACGTGCCGTCGCGCAGCTCGAGGCCGCATACGGCGCCGGTCTTGTCGGCATCCACCCGGGTCGTCACCGAGCTCGTGCGTACCTCGATGCCGCGCGCTTCGATGAGCCGCTGCAGGGTGCGCGCCCCGCCCAGGTCGAGCTGGGCAGACATCAGGCGCTCGTTCGACTGCAGCACGAACGGCGAGACGCCCTCGGCCTGCAGCGCCCCCGCGGCCTCGAGCCCGAGGAGACCGCCGCCGACGACCGCGCCGCGCAGGGGCCGGCCGAGCTCGGCCGAGCGCTTCGCGACCCAGGCGCGCATACCGGCGACGTCGTCGAGCGTGCGGTAGACGAAGCACCCCTGGTGGTCGAAGCCGTCGAGGGCCAGGCGGGCGGCGAACGAGCCGGTCGCCAGCACGAGACGGTCGTACGCGTGCGTCGAGCCGCCCGCCGTGGTGACGGTGCGTGCCGCGCGGTCGATCTTCGTGACGCGCGCGTCGGTCTTCACCCGCACCCGTTCGTGATCGAGAACCGCGGGGTCGAGGGCGAGGTCGTCGGGGGTCTTTCCGCTGAAGATGCCGGTGAGACCGACGCGGTCGTACGGCCCGCGGGCTTCATCGCCCAGCACCGTGACGGACCAGCGGCCCTCGGTGTCGCGGCTGGTGAGGCTCTCGACGAAGCGGTGGGCCACCATTCCCGCACCCACGACCACGACGGACCCGGATGGGGCGGGGTGGAGCATGCCGTCACGGTACGCGGCGGAGTTTGCCGCGGCGTCAGCGGCGTGTTTCGTTCCGGTTGCGGGGTTCGAGCGGGCCATGCCCCGACGCTAGGCAGCCGAGGTTTCCCCCGCCCTCGCGCCCGCGTTACCCCCGGCGAACGTTTCTCTCACGCGGGCGCGGGGGTGGTGTGAGCTTTCGCCCGCGGCATCCGTCTCCGACTCTCCCGCGCCCGTGCGGCGAGCGTCGTTCCGCTCCCCCCCCTGAGTGTCCAAAACACCCGGACAGATTTTCGCGACGTCCGGGTGTTTTGGACACTCGATGCCGGTCGACCGGGTGGCGACGGGCGCCACGGACCGGTGTCAGTCCACCGGCTCGAGCACGAACAGCTCGATACGCCGGTCGGTCTTCTTCTGGTACTCGTCGTAGTCGGGCCAGACCTCGGTCGCGTAGCCCCACCACTCCTCACGCTCGTCGCCCTCGGCCTGGTGCGCCTCGTACTCCTTCTTCACGTCGCCGTCCTGCAGGGCCACGCGGGGGTTCTTCACCAGGTTGTAGAACCACGCGGGGTGCTCGGGAGCCCCGCCCTTGGATGCCACGACCGCGTACTTTCCGTCGTGCTCGACGCGCATGAGGGCGGTCTTGCGCAGCCCGCCGGTTTTGGCCCCGACGGTGGTGAGGACGATGATGGGTACGCCCCGCATGTCGGCGGACTCCTTGCCCCCCGTGGCTTCGAAGGTTTCCGCCTGCTGACGGGCCCATTCGCTGGTGCTGGGTAGATACTCGCCTGAGAGTGACATAGCTCACACGATACGTCGGCGTCTTCCCCTCCGGTCTAGCCCCTCCCCCTTTTTCCTGGAGCCTTCATGAGCGCTTCCGCTCCCGAGACCACGGCCGTCCCCGAACCGAAGAACGGCCTCGACCGCTTCTTCGAGATCACCGCCCGCGGCTCGACCGTCGGCGGAGAGATCCGCGGCGGCGTCGTCACCTTCGTCACGATGGCGTACATCGTCATCCTGAACCCGATCATCCTCTCGGGCACGCCCGACGTCGCCGGCAACGCTCTCGGCTTCTCGCAGGTCGCCGCCGTCACGGCGCTCACCGCGGGTGTCATGACGATGTTGTTCGGTCTGGTCACGCGCCTGCCGTTCGCGTTCGCCGCGGGCCTCGGGATCAACTCCTTCCTCGCGGTCGGCATCGTCGGGCAGGTCACCTGGCCCGAGGCGATGGGCCTCGTCGTCATCAACGGCCTCATCATCGTGCTGTTGGCGGTCACGGGCCTTCGCCGCATGATCTTCGAGGCGGTGCCCCTCGCCCTGAAGACCGCGATCACGGTCGGTATCGGCCTGTTCATCGCCTTCATCGGCTTCGTCGACAGCGGCCTGGTCACCTCGACCGGGCTCAGCTCGCCCCCGGTCGGCCTCGGTGTGGGCGGCTCGATCACGACGATCCCCACCGCGCTGTTCGTGCTGACCCTGGTCATCACCGCCGTGCTGCTGGTGCGCAAGGTCAAGGCCGCGCTGCTGATCGGTCTGCTCTCGGGCACCGTGATCGCGGTCATCGTCCAGGCCGTCACGGGCCTCGGCGCCAAGGCCGACGGCAACCCCGGCGGCTGGGGCCTGAGCGTTCCGACGCTGCCCGCGCAGTGGGTGAGCCTCCCCGACCTGTCGCTGGTCGGCCAGGTCGACCTGGTCGGCTCTTTCGGTCGCATCGGCGTGCTGGCGGCCCTCATGCTCGTCTTCACCCTCGTCTTCACGAACTTCTTCGACGCGATGGGCACGATGACCGGCCTCTCCCGCGAGGCGGGCCTCGCCGCCCCCGACGGCACCTTCCCGCGACTGCGCTCGGCGCTGGTGATCGAGGGCATCGGCGCGGTGGCGGGCGGCGCGACCTCGTCGTCGTCGAACACCGTGTTCATCGAGTCGGGCTCCGGCATCGGCGAGGGCGCCCGCACCGGGCTCGCCAACGTCGTCACCGGCGCGCTGTTCCTGCTGGCGATGTTCTTCACCCCGCTGACGAGCATCGTCCCCACCGAAATCGCCGCCGCGGCCCTGGTCATCGTCGGTGCGCTGATGATGGCGCAGATCCGCCACGTCGACCTCAGCGACATGTCGGTGCTCATCCCCGTCTTCCTCACCGTCACCGTGATGCCCCTGACGTACTCGATCGCCAACGGCATCGGCGCGGGCTTCGTCAGCTGGGTGCTGATCCAGTCACTGTCGGGTCGCGCGCGTCGCATCAGCCCGCTGCTGTGGATCGTCGCCGCCGGCTTCGTGATCTTCTTCGCCCGCGGTCCGGTCGAGGCCCTGCTCGGCTGACGCC
>JAKOMY010000297.1 GCA_022702225.1 Microbacteriaceae bacterium
ACATCAAAACTGACGAATTCATATGCCAACCCCCGGAAGGGCTGGTCTTTGATCCAAAGGAATTTCTCGCAATCCAACAAAAATCAGACCGACGAGGAATAAATTGGCATTTGACAAGGGCACGCTGTTGAGTTCTCAAGGAACGGACGCACCCCCAGAAACAGTCTCCCGACCTACCCGTGAGGCAATTCACTACCTATTCGATCATTCAAACCTTAAGGTTCTCACCGTGGGACCTATGAAAGATCAACGTCGTGAAACCCGGTCGAAGACCAGAACCAAAACCCTACACCGAAACTATGAGGTTCTGGACAATCCGCCACTTGAGACGAAGCGGGGCCTTCCGGCCTCTCCGCTCTCCCCTGTGGGGCGAACAGGTAATAAGTTACGCGGGAACGACCGACCCGTCGAATCCGGGCACATCTCGGGCGTGTCGCCGGACCGCAGGCGCGGAATCCTGCGGAAACGTCGACGGCCCGGCGCGACCTTCCAGGTCGTCCGGGCCGAACCGCGGGAACGGTATGACGGTCAGGCGACGAGCGTCCATGTCGACGGCGAGGTCATGGCATCCGCGTGTCCCCCGGTGAACTCGATCCCGCCGAAGAACATCGCTCCGATGACCAGAGCGAAGACGAACGCAATCGAGAGGAAGAGCACGGCCACGCCGGCGAGGGTGATCAGGAGCGGAAGTCGAGAAGCCATGTCTTCATCCTGCCCTGCTCCCCCGCTCGTTCACCAGGGCTTGCGCCCGGGAACGACCGAAGGCCGGCACCTCCAAGGAGGTACCGGCCTTCAGTGCGGGACGGATCAGCGACCGGAGAGCTTCTCGCGAAGCGCAGCCAGCGACTCGTCGTCGGCGAGGGTGCCCTGGGCGGGCGACTCGGACGAGAAGGATCCACCGAACGAACCGGTGTCCGTCGGGTTGGCCGCCTCGGCCTCGAGGGCCTTGGCGACGGCAGCCTTGTGAGCCTCCCAGCGACCCTGGGCAGCGGCGTACTCCTGCTCCCATGCTTCGCGCTGAGTGTCGAAGCCCTCGAGCCACGCACCCGACTCGGGGTCGAAGCCCTCGGGGTACTTGTACTCGCCACGCTCGTCGTACTCGGTGGCCATGCCGTACAGCGCCGGGTCGAACTCGGTGCCGTTGGGGTCGACCGACTCGTTGGCCTGCTTCAGCGACAGCGAGATGCGGCGACGCTCGAGATCGATGTCGATGATCTTGACGAAGACCTCTTCGCCGACCGACACGACCTGCTCGGCGAGCTCGACGTGCTTACCCGACAGCTCGGAGATGTGCACGAGGCCCTCGATGCCGTCGGCCACGCGGACGAACGCACCGAACGGAACGAGCTTGGTGACCTTGCCCGGAGCGATCTGGCCGATCGCGTGGGTACGGGCGAACACCTGCCACGGGTCTTCCTGCGTCGCCTTGAGCGAGAGCGACACGCGCTCGCGGTCGAGGTCGACCTCGAGGATCTCGACGGTGACCTCCTGGCCCACCTCGACGACCTCGGAGGCGTGCTCGATGTGCTTCCAGGAGAGCTCGGAGACGTGGACGAGACCGTCGACGCCACCCAGGTCGACGAACGCACCGAAGTTGACGATCGACGAGACCGTGCCCTTGCGGACCTGGCCCTTGTGGAGGTTGTTGAGGAACGTGGTGCGCGACTCGGACTGCGTCTGCTCGAGCAGGGCGCGGCGCGAGAGCACGACGTTGTTGCGGTTCTTGTCGAGCTCGAGGATCTTGGCCTCGATCTCCTGGCCGAGGTACGGCGTGAGGTCGCGGACGCGGCGCAGCTCGATGAGCGAGGCCGGGAGGAAGCCACGGAGGCCGATGTCGACGATGAGGCCACCCTTGACGACCTCGATCACGGAACCGGTGACAACACCGTCGTTCTCCTTGATCTTCTCGACGTCGCCCCACGCACGCTCGTACTGCGCGCGCTTCTTGGACAGGATGAGGCGGCCTTCCTTGTCCTCCTTCTGGAGAACGAGGGCCTCGACGTGATCGCCGACGTTGACGACCTCGTTGGGGTCGACGTCGTGCTTGATCGAGAGCTCGCGGGAGGGGATGACGCCCTCGGTCTTGTAACCGACGTCGAGGAGGACCTCGTCGCGGTCGATCTTCACCACGGTGCCTTCGATGAGGTCGCCGTCGTTGAAGAACTTGAGCGTCTTCTCGACCGCGGCCAGGAAGTCTTCGGCCGAGCCGATGTCGTTGATCGCGACCTGCTTGATAGCCGGGGCGGTCGTTGCGGTAGTCATGTAGTGGGTTGTCCTAGTTGGGTGTGGTGTCGGGCTCCGACTCCTGTACCCGTCGGTCCGAAGACCGGGGGCCGTCGGGCTGGGGCCGCCCGAGGGCGAACTCCAACCACGAGTCGAAGCGAAGCGGATTGTTTGTGCGATGCCACGGGCCCGCCAGACAGACGAACCCAGATGTGACACCCCAGTCTAACGCACCGGGCCTGGCGCGTGGTCGCGGGCTCCGCGCACCAGCCGTCGGGCACGTCGTATGGGGACACCCGACCCTGGCGACGGTGACGGACGGAGCCTGAGGCACCGGGAGCTTCGAGCGAGCGATTCGCCTCGGATCGGCGCTTTTGTCTGGCCGGTTTGAGGCGGTCCGCCCAGGTGGCGTCCAGAAACACGTGCCAGGCTCCCCGTCTTGTGCCCGCTGAACGCGGGTCGGACGGTGACACCCGCACCGTCCTCCCTCACGTGAAACCGGTTTTATGCGCTCTGACTCGACGCCCCCCACCAATCGTCGTGACCGCCGCCTCGCCGCCCGCCGCACTCGTCGTCGCCCCGTGACGACGGTGGGCACGCTCGTGCTCGGCGTCGTCGCGGCTGCGGCTCTCACCGGCACCGCGCCGGCTGCCACGGCTTCCCCCGCAGACCTGTCCACGGCGACGTTCTCTCTCGCCTCCTCGATCACTCCCACGGTCCTCGCCGCCACTCCCGGCCCCGAGAAGACCCAGGCGAAGACCGCCGAAACGGCGGCCTCGACCTCGATCCAGGCTGCCGCCGCCGTGCAGAAGGACATCGCGGCATCCGGTCTCGACATCGGCCAGCCCGCCACGGTCGACACCACCGCTCTGCAGCACGCGACGGATCGTCTGGAGGCGGCGTCCGCGCTTCCCGAGACCTTCCTTCCCGCCCTCGCCCACGACGTCACCGCGGCCACCGCCTCGGTCGACCAGCGCGTGGCGGAGCTGCGCGGCGGCCTCGACGCCGCCGTCGCCAAGAAGGCCGAAGAAGAGGCCGCCGAGAAGGCACGACAGGAGGCCGAGGCCGCTGCTGCCGCGAAGGCCGCCGCAGACAAGGCGGCCGCGGAGAAGGCGCAGTCGTCGTCGTCGTCGGGCTCCACCAGCGGTGGAGGCGGCGGATCGTCGGCCCCCATTCCCACAGGCGGCGGATCGGGCGACAACAGCGTCGCGGGTGCTCAGGCCGCTGCTCGCGACATGCTCGCCAGCCGCGGCTGGGGCGACGACCAGATGTCGTGCCTCGTGTCGCTGTGGAACAAGGAGTCGGGCTGGAACTACAAGGCCTACAACTCCGGTAGCGGCGCCTATGGCATCCCGCAGGCTCTCCCCGGCAGCAAGATGTCGTCCGCCGGTGCCGACTGGCAGACCAACGCCGCCACCCAGGTGTCGTGGGGCCTCGGGTACATCTCGGGCCGCTACGGCACGCCGTGCGGCGCGTGGGGCCACTCGCAGTCGACCGGCTGGTACTGAGCCCTCAGCTCCACCGCATCATCGAGCGCGCCGCTCCGGAGAACCCTCCGGTGCGGCGCGCTTCTGCGAGCAGCGAGAGGTTCTCGGGACCGTTGAGCTCGTGCAGGACGGCCGGACCCACGTGCACCTGCCA
>JAKOMY010000301.1 GCA_022702225.1 Microbacteriaceae bacterium
CACTCCGCACGACGGCACGCGACCCGGCCCCGGCGACCACGGCACACGACCGTCCGTAGACGCGACGGTGCCCCCGTGGACGAATCCACGGGGGCACCGAGAAGCAGGGATCAGCCCTGGGCGCGACGGTTGGTGCGGGGGCTGCGTGCTCCCACGACCATGCCCGTCGTCGGGCTGCCGGATGCCGAGCGGCCCGCACCCTGTGAACGCGAAGCGCCCGCACCGGCACGCTGTCCGCCACCGGCACCCGCACCGCGGCCGGCGCCGGAACGCTGGCCCTGTCCACGGCCGCCCTGGGGCGCGTGACCGGCTGCGGCGGGAGCGTCGGTCGACTGGCCACCGGCACCACGGCCACGACGACGGCGTCCGCCACCGGCGGAGGCGGCATCCCCACCCTGCGCGCGCTCGGCGCGCTTGCGCTGAGCGTTCGCGCCCTGCGAGCGTCCCCCACCCTGCGGCTGAGCGACGACCGGCTCGGGCTTGACGTACGGGGCGACCTCGCCGACGAGGGCGACGACCTCGGGAGAGGTCGGGGTCACCGCGGTGGGCGTGGCCGAGATCTTGGCCTTGCGGAGGATGTCGAGGGTGTCGCGACGCTGCTCGGGGAGCATGATCGTGACGACGTCGCCGGCGGTACCGGCGCGCGCCGTACGACCCGAGCGGTGCAGGTACGCCTTGTGCTCGACAGGCGGGTCGACGTGGACGACCAGCTCGACACCGTCGACGTGCACGCCGCGGGCGGCGACGTCGGTGGCGACGAGGACCTTGGCGCGGCCGTCGCCGAAGGCGGCGAGGTTGCGGTCGCGCTGCGGCTGCGAAAGGTTGCCGTGCAGGTCGACCGAGGGGATGCCGGCGGCGGTGAGCGCCTTGGCGAGCTTCTTGGCCTGGTGCTTCGTGCGCATGAAGAGGATGCGACGGGCGGTGCCCGAGGCGAGCGTCTGCACGAGGTCCTTCTTCGCGTCGGCATCGGCGGGAGCGAAGACGTGGTGGGTCATGGCCGCGACGTGCGAGTGCGCCTCGTCGACCGAGTGCAGCACCTCGTTGCGCAAGAAGCGCTTCACCAGCTTGTCGACGCCGTTGTCGAGCGTCGCCGAGAACAGCAGACGCTGTCCGCCGGCGGGCGTGCGCGACAGCAGGCGCGTGACGCCCGGCAGGAAGCCGAGGTCGGCCATGTGGTCGGCCTCGTCGAGCACGGTGATCTCCACGTCGTCGAGGCTCGCGTGGCCCTGGCCGATGAGGTCTTCGAGGCGACCGGGGCACGCGACGAGGATGTCGACACCGCCGTTGAACGCGTCGACCTGACGCTTCTGGTTGACGCCGCCGTAGACGGTGGTGGTGACCAGGCCGTAGGCCGCGGCGAGGGGCTTGATGACCTCGTCGATCTGGTTCGCGAGCTCACGGGTGGGGGCGAGCACGAGCGCGCGGGGCTTGCGGCCACGGCGACGGTCGTTCTTGCCGGCGAGACGCGCGACGAGGGGCAGGGAGAAGGCGAGGGTCTTTCCCGAGCCGGTCTTGCCGCGACCGAGCACATCGCGCCCGGCGAGCGTGTCGGGCAGGGTGTCGGCCTGGATGGGGAACGCGTCGTTCTTGCCCTGCGAGGCGAGAACGTCGACGAGGGGGGCGGGCACGCCGAGGTCGGCGAAAGTCTGGGACGTCATGAATACTCCAGCCGCGGCGCACGCGCGCACGGCGATTCGGGATGCCGCGATGCTGCGGCTGCATGGGCGAAGGCGCCGGGTGGCGCATCCGTTCGCCGTGAAGGTCAAAGGCCCGAGAAGAAGGGGCCGGTGCGTTCGACGACGCTGGGAGCGAAAGCTCCACGTTGCAGTCTACCCGTGCGAGGCGGCCCGGAGCACATCGACCCCGTCGAACCGGTCAGGAGGCGGCGGCGCGCCAGCACCCGGCGACGTGGTCGTCGACCATGCCCGAGGACTGCATGAGCGCGTACATGGTGGTGGGACCGACGAACCGGAAGCCACGGCGACGCAGTTCTTTGCTCATCGCGGTCGACTCCGGTGTCACCGCCGGAACCTCGGCGAAGGTCGCCGGCGGCGTGTGCTCCGCGGGCGCGAAGGACCACAGCAGGGCATCAAGCTCGCCCTCCCCCATCCGGGTGACCAGGGCGGCGTTGCCGATCACGGCCTCGATCTTCGCGCGGTTGCGGACGATGCCGGCATCCTGCATCAGACGCTCTATGTCATCGGACCCGAAAGCCGCGACCTCCGCGGGGTCGAAGTCGAGGAAGACCTCGCGGAAGCGCGGGCGTTTGCGAAGGATCGTGATCCAGGCGAGACCCGCCTGAAAGCCCTCGAGGCTCATCTTCTCGAACAGCCTGCGGTCACCGCGCAGGGCAGTGCCCCACTCTTCGTCGTGGTACCGCTGGTACTCGGCATCGGCACCTGCCCACGCGCAGCGAGCGGTGCCGTCGACGCCGATCAGAAGGTCGCTCATCCCCCCAGGCTAGAGCGGAGCTCCGACATCGCTCTGCGCGAGTCGGAGCGCGAAGCGGACGGCGGTGCCCCCCTCTGACCACCGCCCGCCTCGCGCGTCACTTGGCGGGCTTCTTCTCCGGGATCGGAGCGGTGCCCGCGGCCTTCTGCGCGGCGTAGTACGCCGCGGCTTCGTTCTGACGGTCGTTCTCGACACCCGATGCGATGGAGGCGCGGATGTGCTCGGGACCGTAGCCGAAGGCGTCGACGAGGTCCTGCGCGTGCGGGCGGAGACGAGCGCAGAGCCGGTCGATGTAGCTCGACACGGCCGCACCCCGCTGCGCCGAGAGGCGCCCGTTGATGAGGTACCAGGCGAGGTGCTTCTCGACGAGCTGGAGGCCGAAGAGATCGCGCAACCAGGTCAGCACCGTGAGGGTGTCACGGTCGGTGATGCGGTTGATGGCGTCGGTGAACGCCTCCCATTGCAGCAACTCACCGTGGGCACGCGCGGCCTCGATCAGCTGCGCCTGGTTCTCGTTGAACAGCGCGGCCGCGTCTTCACGGGAGAGCTTGGATGCCGGGCGCAGACGCCCCGCGATGTCGGCGATCATCTGCTGCACGCGACCGGCGAGCAACTCGTGCTGCTGTTCGGCACGCAGGCCCTTCTCGACGGAGCGGGCGGTCGAACCGAAGTCGCTGACGGCCTGACCGAGCTGGCGCATTCCGGCACCGTGGAAGAGCTTGCCGGCGGTCTGACCGACCGCGAAGGCGGCGAGCTGCTTCGCATCCTTGCCCTTGAACTGCTTCGCGTAATCGGCGAGCAGTCGCTTGCCGACGAGCTGCAGCAGGATGTTGTTGTCGCCCTCGAAAGTGACGTAGATGTCGAGGTCGGCGCGCAGGCCCACGAGACGGTTCTCGAAGAGGAACCCCTGGCCGCCGCACGCTTCGCGAGACTCCTGCAGGGTGTCGAGGGCGTGCCAGGTCGACAACGGCTTGAGCGCGGCGGCGAGCGTCTCGAGGTCTTCGCGATCGGCGTCCGTGTCGAGGCGCCCGCTGAAGACGCCGTCGAACTTCTGCAGGAACTCGTCGTGCGCGAAGATCTCGGCGTAGGTCGTCGCCAGGCGCGGCAGGAGCCGACGCTGGTGCTTGCCGTAGTCGAGCAGGGTGACCTCGGGGGTGCCGTTGCCCGAGTCGAACTGGCGCCGCTGGTTGCCGTAGGTGACGGCGATGATGAGGCCGATGGCCGAGGCCCACGCGGCGGCCCCGTCGAGCGAGACGCGGCCCTGGACGAGCGTGCCGAGCATGGTGAAGAAGCGACGGCCGGGGCTGGCGATGTCGCTCGAGTACGTTCCGTCGGCGGCGACGTCACCGTAGCGGTTGAGCAGGTTCGTGCGGGGGACGCGCACCTGGTCGAAGTGCAGGCGCCCGTTGTCGATGCCGTTCAGCCCGCCCTTGAGACCGTCGTCCTCGCCGCCGATACCGGGGAGGAAGTCGCCTTGTTCGTTGCGCAGGGGCACGTAGAAGCAGTGCACGCCGTGGTTGACGCCCTGCGTGATGAGCTGGGCGAACACGGTGGCCGCCTTGCCGTGGAGGGCGGCGTTGCCGAGATAGTCCTTCCACGCCCCGCGGAACGGCGTGTGGATGACGAACTCCTCGGTCTCGGGGTCGTATGTCGCGGTGGTGCCGATCGCCGAGACATCGGATCCGTGACCGGTCTCGGTCATCGCGAAGGCGCCCGGGATCTCGAGGCTCATGATACCCGGAAGCCACTTGTCGTGGTGCTCGCGGGTACCGAGCTGGAGAACGGCCGAACCGAAGAGACCCCACTGCACGCCGGACTTGATCTGCAGGCTGGGGTCGGCGGCGACGAGCTCCTCGAAGCCCGCGATGTTGGCACCGTTGTTCTCTTCGCCCCCCAGGCGCTTGGGGAACGCGCGGTGCACGGCCTTGTTCTGAACGAGCAGGTGCAGCTGGCTGAGCGTGCGCTCGCGGTGCGCGTCCATTCCCAAGCTGTCGTCGCGCCACAGCGCGGGGTCCTTGATCATCTCGCGCGCCTGGCGGCGGGTGTCACCCCAGGTACCGAGCAGGAGGTCGGTGACACGCTCGGTGTCGATGCGGCCTTCGGCCGCTTCGGCGGCGGTGTGCGGCGCGGTGGGCGCGCCTCCGACGGGAGTACGCGTGCTCGTGGCGGGCGTGGTGGGACGGACGGCGGCGTCGGTCATCTTCGGCACCTTTCGACGTTGCAAAGGACGCTTCATACGGTAGGTCTTCCACAACGTGCACCCAAACGACCTGTGAGATGTGCACAACGCCCCCGCCTCCCGTTTCGACGAGTCGTTGTGGGTGGTCAACATTCCCGTGAGCGCGCTGAGCGCGGCGGATGCCGTGGGGCCGGTGCGTACCGCTCGCCCGGGTCGCGCGGTCGAGCCCCCGAGACGGCATCTCGCTGACGAGTCGCTAGCGAGGTGTCGCCGGTTTGTCAGCGAGATGCCGTTTCGCAGTAGCTCGCGGCGGGAGCAGGGTCCGAGCGAAGGCGCGCGACCGCGGCGGGATCCGGGCCGCCGGGTACGGGGCGTCCAGACCACCCGGGCGCGGCGCCGTCAGTTCGCGGCGACCACCGTCAGGATGCCGTCGCCATACGCCTCGCGCTTCTTGGCGCCGATGCCGGTGATCCCGTCGAGGTCGCCCACGGAGCTCGGGCGTGCGGCCGCGATCGCCCGCAGGGTGGCGTCGCCGAACACGATGTACGCGGGGACGCCCTGCTCGCGCGCTTTCTCGGCACGCCACGCGCGCAGCGCCTCGAACAGGTCGCGGTCACCGGCGGCCACGTCGTCGGCGCTGCTTTTGCGTGCGCGACTCGAGCCACCGCCGCCGCCCGTGCGACCGAGGGCATCGCGACGAAGCGGCACCGCGGTCTCACCGCGCAGGACACCGGCGGACGCCTCGCTGAGGGCAAGGGTGCCGTAGTCGCCCTGTGCCGCGATGATCCCTCGAGCCAGGAGCTGACGGATGACGCTACGCCAGTCCTGGTCCGACAGGTCGGCCCCGAGCCCGTAGGTGCTGAGCCGATCGTGTCCCTGCTGGGCGATGCGCTCGGTCTTCGCACCGCGGAGGATGTCGATCAGATGGCCCGCGCCGAAGGCCTGACCACGCTCGCGCTGGAGGCGCACGATCGTCGACAGCAGCTTCTGCGCCGCGACGAGGCCGTCCCACGTGTCGGGCGGGGTGAGACAGGTGTCGCAGTTGCCGCACGGCTCGGATCGCTGCCCGAAGTAGTCGAGGAGGTTCTGCCGTCGGCATCCGACCGTCTCGCACAGGGCCAGCATCGCGTCGAGGTGCTGCCCGAGCCTCATCTTGTACGAACGGTCGCCGGGCGACTGATCGATCATGCGGCGCTGCTGCACGACGTCGCCGAGCCCGTAGGCCATCCACACGGTCGACGGGTCGCCGTCGCGGCCGGCGCGACCGGTCTCTTGGTAGTAGCCCTCGACGGACTTGGGCAGATCGATGTGAGCGACGAAGCGCACGTCGGGCTTGTCGATGCCCATGCCGAAGGCGATCGTGGCGACCATGATGACGCCGTCGTCGCGGAGGAACCGTGACTGGTTCGCTGCGCGCACCGAGGCGTCGAGACCCGCGTGATACGGCAGGGCGTCGAGACCCTGCGAGCTGAGGTAGGCCGCCGTCTGCTCGACGCTCTTACGGCTCAGGGCGTAGACGATGCCCGCAGAGCCCTCGGGCTGCGACCGGATGAACTGGACGAGCTGGCGACGCGGATCGACCTTGGCGTCGATGCGGTACTGGATGTTGGGGCGGTCGAAGCTGGCGACGAACCCGCGGGCGTCGCGCAGGCGCAGACGCTCGACGATCTCTTGGGCGGTGGCCGGGGTGGCCGTCGCCGTGAGCGCCATACGCGGGACGTCGGGGAAACGGTCGGCGAGGTCGCCGAGGGCGAGGTAGTCGGGCCGGAAGTCGTGGCCCCACTGCGACACGCAGTGCGCTTCGTCGATGGCGATGACGCTGAGGCGACCGCGAGCGAGAAACGCGAGGGTCTGCGCGCCGTTGAGCCGCTCGGGGGCGACGTAGAGCAGGTCGAGTTCTCCGGCGAGGTAGGCCTGCTCGACGGCCTGCCGCTCGGCGGGCGCCTGTGTCGAGTTGAGGTAGCCCGCGCGAACGCCGTTGGCGATCAGGGCCTCTACCTGGTCGTGCATGAGCGCGATCAGCGGGCTGACCACGAGGCCGGTGCCCGGCCGCACGAGCGCGGGCACCTGGTACGTGACGCTCTTGCCGCCGCCGGTCGGCATGAGCACGACGGCGTCTCCGCCGCCGACCACGTGCTGCACGATCTCGGCCTGGTCGCCGCGGAAGGCGTCGTACCCGTAGACCTCGTGCAGGACCTCGCGCGGGTCGCGACCCGTGAAGTCGCGGACGGCGGGGAGCTCTCGTGCGGTGCCGGTGACCGCGGCGGCACGAGCGAATGACGACGACGGGTCGACGGGCGGCGGCGGCGCGTCGAAGTCCTCGGGAGGTGCGAACTGGTCGGGGTCCCAATCGGCCCCGGCATAGGGATCTTCGGGGAGGTCGTACGGCTCGGGCGGCGCGTCGGCGTACGACTCGGATGCGGCGCCGGGATAACTCACCCCCCAACGGTAACCCGGGCCACCGACACGCACACCGCCCCGGCATCCATCGGGGGATGCCGGGGCGGGAATCGCTCCTGGGGAGGAACGACGGATCAGTGCGACGGCGGGGAGAACACCAGCTGGGAGGCGAGCAGTCCCTGCTCGCGGCTGACGATCTGGGCACGGCCGGGCGCCGCCCGCTCCGGCTTCACGCGGCCGATGAGCGCCCCCTCTTCCGGGTTGCCGCCGAGCAGGATGCCGGTGACGCCCAGGTCGGTGAAGCGCTGGATGATCGGATCGTACGCGGCACGGCTCGCCCCACCCGACCGACGGGTCAGGATGACGTGCAGCCCCAGGTCGCCTGCCTGCGCCAGCAGCGGCTGCAGCACCGCGATCGGGTTGCCCTGACTGGTGGCGACCAGGTCGTAGTCGTCGATGAGGATGAAGCCCTCGGCGCCCTTCCACCAGCTGCGCTCGCGCAGCTGGGTCGGCGTGACGTCGGGCCCGGGGATGCGCGTCGCGAAGTACTGCGACAGGTCGTTCATGCCGCCCGTGGCCAGGTCGTGAGAGGTCAGGTACGCGCCGAGGTACTCGTCGGGGATCTCGCCGAGCAGAGCGCGCCGGTAGTCGACGACGAAGATCTTCGCCTCGGCCGGGGTGTACAGCCGCTGGATCTCTTTGGCCACACCGCGCAGGAACGACGACTTGCCCATCCCCGAATCGCCGTAGACGAAGAGGTGCGGCTCCACGCGCGGGTCGATCCCGAAGGGCGACAGCTGCGCCTCCTCGATACCGAGGAGCATGCGACGATCCCCCGGTTCGGCGAGAGCGCGCACCTCGTCGAGCGAGATGTTCTCGGGCAGCAGACGAAGCTTGGGACCCGGCTCCCCGTGCCAGGCGTTCGTGATCTTGCCGATCATGTCGGCGACGCCGTCCGCGATGGTCGAGGGGTCGTCCGACCCGTCGATGCGAGGGACCGAGGTGAGCATCTGCAGCTTCGACGTGGCGAGCCCGCGGCCCGGTTGCCCCACCGGCACGTTGGCCGCCTGCTTGCGGTCGACGTCGGAGTCCGTGGGATCTCCCAAGCGCAGCTCGAGGCGCGTCTGGATGAGGTCCTTCAGGTTGGCGCGGATTTCGAGCCACCGGTTCGCGGTGACGACGACGTGCACGCCGAAGCTCAGGCCGCGCGCGGCGATGGTCTGCACGCGCGCTTCGAGCGGTTCGAACTCCGACCGCAGCGTCGACCACCCGTCGATGATGAGGAAGACGTCGCCGAAGCCGTCGTCGAGACGCCCCTCGCGCCGACGCGAGCGGTAGGTCTCGATCGAGTCGACCGCATTGCGGCGGAAGTATTGCTCGCGCGCATCGAGCACGGCCTCGACCTCGGCGATCGCACGGCGGACGGCCTCGGGCTCGGTGCGGGTGGCCACACCGGAGATGTGCGGGTGCTGCTGCATGGCGGTGAAGCCACCGCCGCCGAAGTCGAGCACGAAGAACTGGAACTCCTGCGGGGTTCCCGTCAGCGCCAGGGCCGAGACGAGCGTGCGCGCGAGGGTCGACTTGCCGCTCAGCGGCGAACCGACGATCGCGACGTGACCGGCCGCACCTCCGAGCGACACCGTGAGGTGGTCGCGGCGCTGCTCGAGCGGGATGTCGACGACACCGATCGGCACCGTGAGGGCGCCGGCGTCGCGCCAGCGTCGCGAGACGAGACCGAGGGCGGGGTCCTCCGCGAGGTCGGGCATGAGCTCGTCGAGCGGGGCGGGGTCCGCGAGCGGCGGGAGCCACACCTGGTGCGCCTCGGGACCGCGGTCCTTCATGCGGTCGACGGCGATCTGGAAGGTCGAACGCTTGTCGGTCGCCGGGGTCGCGATGGCTGCGGGGCTGGCATCCGTCGTCTCTTCGACCGGGTCGTCGTCGGGCTGGGCGAGAGCGGTAAAGACCTCGACGCGTGCGGGCCCCGTCGCCTCCGACTCGGGGTCGTCGATGTTCAGACGGGCGTTGCCCTTCGGCCGCCCGGAGACGTACGCCGCGCGGAACTGCACGAGGTTCTCGGTGTCGCTCTTGAGGAAGCCGACGCCGGGCTCCTGCGGCAGCGTGTACGCATCGGGGGTGCCGATGATCGTGCGCGATTCGGCGGCCGAGAAGGTGCGCAGACCGATCCGGTACGACAGGTACGTGTCGAGACCGCGCAGTTTGCCCTCTTCGAGACGCTGGGATGCCAGCAGCAGGTGGACGTGCAGAGATCGACCGACGCGACCGATGTTGAGGAAGCTGTCGACGAACTCGGGCTTGGCCGTCAGCAGCTCGGAGAACTCGTCGACGACGACGAGGAGGGCCGGAAGGGGAGCGAGGTCGGACCGACCGCCCAAACGCGCGGTCTCGTACTCGCCGACGTTCGCGAAGTTGCCCGCGGCGCGCAGCAGCTCCTGCCGCCGCACCACCTCGCCCTGGAGGGCGTCCTGGAAGCGGTCGACGAGAGCCAGCTCGCTGCCGAGGTTGGTGATGACCGCCGACACGTGCGGCATCTCGGCCATACCGGCGAAGGTCGCACCACCCTTGAAGTCGACGAGCACGAAGTTGAGCTGTTCGGGAGAGTGCGTCATGGCGAGGGCCAGCACGAGCGTGCGCAGCACCTCGGACTTTCCCGAACCGGTCGCGCCGACCATCACGCCGTGCGGGCCCATGCCCTGCGACGCGGACTCCTTCAGGTCGAGGACGAGGGGCGTGCCCGAAGGCTCCTGGCCGATCGGCACGCGCAGGCGGTCGCGCTCGAGACGGCGCGTCCACGCCTGGTCGAAGTTCACCGTCCGCACATCGGGCAGGCCGAGGAGCTCGGTGAGCTCCAGCTGACCCTGCGTGGTCGGCGCATCGACGACGACCATGGGCGCCGGCCGCAGCGGCATGAGCCGTCGGGCGGTGGCCTCGGCCTCGGCGACGGTCATGGCATCCGGGATGAAGGTCTGGGCCCGACCCGCTCCGTCGATGAACTCGGCGGGAACAGAGACGGGCTTCTTCTCGGTGCGGCGGCCTCGCGCGACCACGGGTGCCTCGGCGAGCGCGACACGGGCGACGTGGGGGTCGTCGAGTTCGTCCCAACGCGTGGGGAGGTCGATCACGGTGACACCCTGCGCACCCTCGAGCCCGACGAGCGGGCTGTTCGTGGGGGTCTCGACGCCGTCGACGATCAGCACCACGTGCGGTGTCACCCCGCCACCGGGCGTGAATCGCGGACGTGTGGAGAGCTGCGGCGGCAGCATGTCGACGAGTTCGTCGAGGGATGCCGAGATCATGCGCGCGGGCCCGAGCCGGTCCTGCACGCGCGACGACATCGCGTGCGGGAGCCACTTCGCCCAGTCCCACGCGGGCATCTGCGCGGGACCGGCGAGGATCGCGATGATGACGTCCTCGGGGTCGTGCAGAGTGGCCGCGGAGGCCACGAGCGAGCGAGCCAGGCTGCGGACGGCGTCTTCGTCGGAGCCCACGAGCTCGATGCGCGAGTAGTCGCCGAGGGGGAAGCCCAGCGGCAGGTCGCGCTGCATCTCGTGCGTGAGCATGAAGCGGTGCGCGGCCGAGGCGGCGACCGGGTCGAGCTGGGCCAGCGGCGGGAGCTCGGGCGCCTCGAGCGTGAGGCTGAGCGGCTGGTCGGTCACACCGATGCGGGCGAGGAGGAACGTCTCGTCGCCGGGCTGGCGCTCCCAGACGCGCGAGCGCTCTTCGGCGATGAAGGGCAGCGCGGCCGGAGCCGGCATGATCCACCCACCGTGACGGCGCTGCTTGCGGGCGGCGACGCGCACGGTGTCGCGCAGGTCGGAGAGGTAGGCGAGGTACTCGCGCCGGTTGCCGAGCACCTGCGCATTGCGCTGGGCGCGCTGACGCCACCCGTTCACCGCGACGAAGCCGAGCGACGACAGCAGGAACATGCCGCCGATGAGAAAGCCCGTCGGCCCGCTGTTCGAGATGGTCACCATCACGATGGCGCCCACGCTGCCGAGCATCGGCAGGAGGGAGGTCAGGATGCCGCTGCCGCCCTCGTTCGGGACGAGCTCGGGCGGCGGCTGGAGCACGATCCGCCCGTTGGGCAGGGACGGCGGGGCGATGCGCGGACCCGTGCTCACACCGGACCTCCGATCAGACGACTCAGGGTGAAGACGCGTTCGCTGAGGCGCACGCGGGTGCCCTCCTCGAGCAGGGTGCGCGAACCGGGGCGGAGAACGTGGACGGTGCCGTCGTCGTCGATCAGCTCGGATCCGTTGGTGGACCCCGCGTCGGTGACCCACGCCGTCTCGCCGTCGTGCTCGAGGCGCAGGTGCGTTTTCGAGATGAGGCGGTCGGGATCGTCGACCGAGATGAGCACGTCGTTCGGCTGATCGGCCACGGGGGCGCGACCGAAGTTCACGGCCGCGGGCAGGTCGAACTGCTCGCGCTGCCCCGTGTCGAAGACGACGAGCAGCTGAGCACGGCCGACACCCGGGGTTCGCACCGGGACGCTCGGCGCCGGGGCGGCGGGCTCGGGGGCGATGGTCGCGGACCGCTCACCCGCGACGCTGGGCGCCTCGATCGCGACGATGGGGGCGTCCCAGGCCGGCGCGAGAGGCAGGGCCGCCGCCGAGGCGTCCATCCGCAGGGGCTCGCGGGAAGCGCCGGTGCGTTGCACCGTCGGCTCCGACAGGGCGCGGGGCTCATCGGCATCCGGAGCCTGTCTTCCGCGGGGAACGGACAGCAGAACGGTTCCCGCGGCACGATCGGCCCAGGAACGCCGACGGCCCGATCTGTCGAACGCCGCCGAGGCCACGACGACCCAGGCGCCGGCCAGCAGCACGAAGCCGCCGAGCACCACGAGAAGGCCGCGGACGAAGGCCCGCCCGGCGCCCGGGACGACGGGCTCCTCGACGCGCGCGGTGCGCAGACCGAAGAGCAGGGCGCCGGGGGTGAGGCCGCGTCGCGCCTGCAGGATCCACAGGCCGAGTAACGCCTCGGCGGCGACCGCCGCGCCCAACACGGGAGATGCCAGGAGGGATGCCACGACCGAGACGATGACCACGAGGGCCGCGTCGACGCTGAAGGCTCCGATGCGCACCCCCACCGTCGCGGGCGCGCCGAATGGCGTCAGCTGCGTCATGTCGCCATCATCGCACGCGCGATCTCCACCGCTCCGGCGGCGAGCATGCCCGCCGGAAGAGACAGGGCCGTGGCCAGCGCCTCGAAGATGTCGCCGGTGCGAGACCAACCGAGAGAACGCAGGCCGCGACCCACCGGGACGACCAACAGGGAAGACCCGAGACCGACCAGCAGAAGGATGCCGGCGAAGACGACGAGCATGTCGGAGGACACCCTCGGCAACAACGCCATCAGCACGGCGACCACCACGGCGGCAGCCCCCAGACGTTCCACCCAGCGCAGGAACGGCACGGTGCTGCGACGCGAGCTGAGCAAGAGAGCGAGGACGACCGTGGCGGCGAGCCCGATGCGCCCGCCGAGCACGACCGGGTTGTCGGTGTCGAAGGTCGGCAGCGCGGTGAAGGCACTGGCAGCCCCGGCGGCGATCAGGAGCACCACGCCGATCGTGAGGCGGGCCGTGGAGCGCTCGACCAGCGCGTCGGCGTCGTCGGCTTCGATCGTGCGCACCTCGTCGGGGAGGTTCTGCCGCACCGTCCACCGCGTGCTCTGGAAGCGGCCGTAGTCGATGAAGGTACCCGGGGCCACGTCGACGAGGCTCGACTGCAGCACGCGTTGCGCGACCGGCACGAGGCCGAGAGTCACGGCCGCCGGCGCCGATGGATCGAGGTGCATCAGCAGCGAGAGGCCCCACACGGCGGCGAGCACCGCGAGGACGATCGTCGCGGTACGGCTCTGCGCGCGCAGCGTCTCGGTGGCCCCGAGCACGCCGATGACTCCGGCGACGACGGCGGCGGCGAGCAGCCCTGTGAAGACCGCGACGAGGGTGGCGGCGGCAGGAAGGCCCGGGACGACGGCGACACCGCCGCCGAACGCCAACGCGATGACGCCCACGACGGGGGCGAGGATCGCCGTTCGCGAGCGAGCGCGCAGGGCGAAGACGGCGCCCGCGACGAGAGCCGCGAGAAGGGCCAGCATCGCAACGGGCACGCGCACCGAGGGGGACAGACCGTCACCGCCGACCAGACGAAGCAGGGCCAGGATGCCGCCTCCCGCCGCGAGCACCCACCATACGGCCGAGACACGCCTGGCGTTCGGCGCCGCGGCGGCGCGAGCGACGGCGTCGGGCAACGAGGCGCCGGGGTCGACGAGGACGAGGATGACGCCGTCGTCGAGCGAGGTCATCACGGTCGCCCGGTCGATCTCGCGGCCGGAGATGCCCACCACGCGAGTGCCGTGCGCGGTGTCGGAACCGGCGGCGCGCAGCACGTCGTCGACGCGGGCTCGCAACGGAACCACCAGATCGAAGCGGGAATCACCGTCGATCAACGCGACGCGTCGCCCCTGCATCACTTCCGCGCTCAACGGTCCCCCTCGTTCTCGCGCCCTCCGGCCCACGGGCCGCAACCGCACCAGCGTATCCGTCTCGCGCGGGCCCGTGTTGCCCTTTCCGCGGTTCACCGGGGATAAAGATGAGAGTTTTGTCATCTTTCAAATTGCGCAAGAGGCTTGAACCGGGGGGCCGGTTTACGTATGTTCGAAGTCCGGTGGGGGGCTCCGGTTCCTCCGCCGACGCCGTGTGCGGGTCCTCTATTCCCGTGCGCGTAACCGATCCGCAACGCCCGGGCGCGCCCGGAGGAACATCGAGGAGACACAGTGGCAGATCTCATCGCAGCCCAGGAGGGTGCGCTTCGTCGAGGGGCCGAAGCGGTCAACACCGCCAAGTCGGGCATCGACGAGCAGGTGCGCAAGGTTCGCACCGAACTCGACCAGGTGGCCGGCTTCTGGACCGGCGCAGCCGCCGGTTCGTACACGCAGCTCATGCAGCGTTGGAACGAAGAGACCACCAAGCTCAACAACGTGCTCGTCACGCTCGAGGACGCCCTCCGCGGCACCGAGCGCGACCAGGCCGCGTCGGAAGAGTCGCACCAGCAGACCATCGGCAACCTGGGCTCCCTGCTCGGCTGACCCCGCTCGACACGAAAGAAGGAACTCTCATGCAGTCCATGTCCGTTCGTCCCGAGCAGGTCATCGCGCTCTCGGGTCAGATCCGCAACGGTGCCTCCGGCATCCGCACCCGCCTCGACGA
>JAKOMY010000323.1 GCA_022702225.1 Microbacteriaceae bacterium
GGCTTCTGCACGGCCTCGAGCGACACGACCTCGCGGCCGTGGACGAAGTTCTGCATCCAGTCGCCGATCACGCGGAACTTGCGCTCCCACGTGGGCATGGCGAGACCGTGGTAGCCGCGGTGTGCGAACCAGGCGATCAGACCGGTCAGGGCGATGTTGCCCGACTGGAACGCGCCGTTGTACAGACCCAGGCCGGCGACGGCGCCGAGGTTCTTGTGGTTGTACTCCTTGGGCTCCTCGCCGCGGAGCACGGCCACGAGGTTCTTCGCCATGAGCTTGCCCTGGCGGACCGCGTGCTGGGCGTTCGGAACGCAGAAGCCGCCCACGCCGCCACCCGACAGATCGGGCACGGCCGACACGTCACCGGCGGCCCAGGCTCCCTCGACGATCTCTTCATCGGTACCGACACGCAGGTCGGGGCGGGTGCGGATGCGACCGCGCTCCTCGACGGGCAGGTCGCTGCCGCGGACGACCGTGGGGTTGGCCATGACGCCGGCGGTCCAGATGATCAGGTCGGTCGGCAGGTTCTCCCCCGTCGACAGCTCGACGACGCCATCGACGGCACCCTTGACCTGCGTGTCGAGGTGCACGAAGGCACCCTTCTTCGCGAGGTCGGCGAGAACCCACTCGCTCGTCTTCTGCGAGACCTCGGGCATGATGCGGCCCATGGCTTCGATGAGGTGGAAGTGCGTGTCATCGAATGCCAGCGTCGGGTACTGCTTGAGCAGCGAAGACGCGTAGGCGCGAAGCTCGGCGAAGACCTCGATACCGGCGAAGCCGCCACCGACGACGACGACGGTCAGCAGACGGTCGCGCTCGGGACCGGCGGGAAGGACCGACGCCTTGTCGAAGTTCGACGTGAGGCGGTCACGGATCGCAACGGCCTCTTCGATGGTCTTGAGCCCGATCGCGTTGTCGGCGATGCCGGGGATCGGGAAGGTGCGCGAGACGGCACCGGCGGTGACGACGATGTGGTCGTAGCTCTGCTCGAAGGTGTCGTCACCGGCGATCGGCGTGATCGTCGCGGTCTTGGTCGCGTGCGAGATGCCCGTGACCTTGCCCGCGATGACCGTGGTGCGCTTGAGGTGGCGGCGGAGGCCGACCACGACGTGGCGGGGCTCGATCTCGCCCGCAGCGACCTCGGGGAGGAAGGGCTGGTACGTCATGTACGGCAGCGGGTCGACGAGCGTGACTTCGGCCTCGCCTCGGCCGAGCAGCTTCTCGAGCTTCCAGGCGGTGTAGAAACCTGCATAGCCCCCACCGACGATGAGGATTCTGGGCACGTTTGTGGTCACGATGTGAGGGACTCCTCGTTTGTGGTGCGGCTCGGCTCGCGGGAGGTGCGCGCCTGTCGGATTCGCCGGGCAGCAGCAGTGACACCGAGCGCAATCATTATAGCGGCCAGTGTGGCAGCACCGAGCGGCAGCGACCCGTAGAGCACGCTATCGCGAGACGGCAGCAGGGGCGAGCCCGCAGCGGGCGCCGCCTCGACGGGCGGGAGCGGCGGGATGACCACCGGCGTCGAGGTCGGCTCGGGCGAGGGCTGCGAATCCGCACGTCGATACAGACGGATCCATTCCTTCAAGCTCCCGAGCGGGTTCTCCGATACGGTCTCGACCCGCGCCGACACCGCGGCCGCGGCATCCACCAGGCCGTAGCCGTACAGCTTGTCGGGACGAGCCGACGCGCCGGCAGCCGGCTTCGCCGTTTGGATCAGGCGGTTCAGGACGTTGTTGGCATCCATTCCGGGATGCGCGGCGCGAACGAGGGCCGCGATACCGGCGACGATGGGAGCCGCGCCGCTCGTACCGTTCCACTGCACCAGCGAACCGTCCGCCGAGACGCCGATGAGCCGCTCGCTCGGGGCGGAGAGACCGATCGTGATGCCCTGGGTCGACGCGTCATTGCTCGCCGCGCCGGTCGGGTCGACGCCGCCGACGGCCAGCACGCCGGGGATGGTAGCCGGGGCCCCCACGCGGTCGGTGCCGCTCCCCCGGTTGCCGGCGGCCACCACGATCACCACGTCGTGGTCGAAGGCGTACTCGAAAGCCGTGTCCCAGCTGGTGTCCCAGTCGAGAGTGTTCGTCGTCAACGACATGTTGATGACGGTCGCACCGTTGTCGACCGCCCAGCGGATGGCATCCGCGATCTGGTCCGTGAAGGGCTTCGCGCTCGAGGCTCCGAACCCGACCGAGATCGACAGCAGCTCGGCCTCGGGCGCGACGCCGATCATGCCGCGGCCGTTGCCGGTCCCGCGGGCTGCGGCGAGCGAGCCCACCCAGCTGCCGTGGTTGGCGTCGACCGCCCCCACCGGGGTGCGTCCATCGGAGGCCCCCACGCCCGACACGTCGGTTCCACCGACGACCGCGCCGTTGAACTCGGCGGGACCGCGTCCGATACCGGTGTCGATGACCGCGATCTTCTGCCCGGCGCCGCGGGTGGTCTTCCATGCCTCGCGCACGCCGTACTGGTCGATCCAGTACTCGCCGGCACGGACCGAGTCCGTGGGATCCTCCGGCACGGGGTTCGTCGGTGCCTGGGGCGAGGCCGATGCGGGAACCGTCGTGGCCATCGCGGGCATCGCCGTCGCGCCGGACAACAGCGTCATCACGATGACGGATGCCACGGCGGCGGCGACGCGCTTCATCCGCCGGTCCCGGGGCTTTCGCACTGGCACCGCTCGGGCGACCAGGTGCCGCGCGCGAGGGCGCGGTCGCCGATCGGGTTGACGCCGGGGCCCGCCGCCAGCGCGTGACCCGCGAGAGCGTGCAGGCACTTCACGCGCGTGGGCATGCCCCCGGCCGAGATGCCGGCGATCTCCTCGGGCTCGCCGTAGGCGGCGCGGTCGCGGAGGTACGCCTCGTGCGCCGCGAGGTACTGCTGCTGCAGCTCTTCGTCCTCGGCGAGCTCGTCCGAGAACTCCTTCATGACGTGGCCCGCCTCGAGCACCGACATCGCGGCAGTCGCGGCGGGGTGGGTGAGGTAGTAGAAGGTGGGGAACGGACTGCCGTCGTCGAGCCGCGGCGAGGTCGCCACCACCGTCGGATTGCCGCACACGCAGCGCGCAGCGATTCCCACGACTCCGCGCGGGACACGGCCGAGCTGGGATCGAAGCACGGCCACGTCGGCGTCGGAGGCGGGAGGGAGCGTTGCGGTAGTCATCGCCTCCAGGGTACCCGGCGTCTCCGACAGCCCGCCGAGCCCGCGTCAGCCCGCCGGCGCGTCCGGCGCGGGCGTCGGGTCGGGAACGCCGACCGTGACATCGGGAACCGCAACGGGTGTCGCCGCCGACGATGTGAGCGAGCGCACGAGCTGCGCCATCCAGTCGGTGCGGGTCTGGCCCACGTCGCCGCTGACGTCGTCCTGCTCCTGAGGGGTGGCTGAGGCCGGCAGGTCGTTGTCGATCAAATAGACGACCTCGCCGGGAAAGGTGTAGCCGAGGCGCTCGCGCGCCTGCGTCCGGATGTACGCGGGGTCGGACCACCGGTCGCGCTGGGTCTGCAGATCGGCGACCTCGGACTGGCTCAGCTGCACGGCACTGCGGAGCGCCTGGATCTGCTGACGCTGGTCCATGTAGGTGCCCACGGTCGGCACGAGCACGAAGGTGCCCAGCACCACGAGCCCGAGCATGATCACGACGAACCCCGAGATGCGGACGCGTCCGAGCCACTCGCGCACGTCGACGCGGCGTTCCTCGACGGTCGGCCGGGCCGAGGAGCGCACCGGTCGGGTCGTCGTCTTCGGCGCGCTCTTCGGGGTCTTCTTCGCCGCCTTCGGGGCCTCGGATGCCACGGGGCGTCGAGGAGGCAGTGTCGGTCGCTGCACGGCATCCCTTCCCTCGTCACCCGGATCGGATCTCGAACCGCAGGCGATTCTACGTCGCCGCGATAAGGGCTCCCGGGGACGCGCCGGGGGCTCGGCGTCCGCTCAGCCAAAAGGGAGCGGAACGACGGAAGAGGGGGAGCCAGCCGGCTCCCCCTCTTCGTGTGTCAGACGATCAGCCCTTGAAACGGGGGAACGCCGAGCGGCCCGCGAAGACCGCGGCGTCGCCGAGGTCTTCCTCGATGCGGAGCAGCTGGTTGTACTTGGCGACGCGCTCGCTGCGCGCGGGGGCGCCGGTCTTGATCTGGCCGGCGTTGACGGCGACGGCGAGGTCGGCGATCGTGGTGTCTTCGGTCTCGCCCGAGCGGTGCGACAGCATCGAGGTGTAGCCCGAGCGGGTCGCCAGCGAGATGGCATCGAGCGTCTCGGACAGCGTGCCGATCTGGTTCACCTTGACCAGCAGCGAGTTGGCGACGCCGAGGTCGATGCCCTGCTGCAGGCGCTTCGGGTTGGTGACGAACAGGTCGTCACCGACGAGCTGCACCTTGGAGCCGATGGCATCCGTCAGCTTCTTCCAGCCGTCCCAGTCGTCCTCGGCGAGGGCGTCTTCGATGGTGACGATCGGGAAGTTCGCGACGAGATCGGCGAAGTAGTCGACGAGGGTGTCGACGCTCCACTCCTTGCCCTCGACGGTGTAGACGCCGTCCTTGTAGAACTCGGTCGCGGCGACGTCGAGGCCGACGGCGATGTCCTTGCCCGGGGTGAAGCCGGCCTTCTCGATCGCGCGGATCAGGAAGTCGAGGCCCTCGCGGTTGCTGGGCAGGTCGGGGGCGAAGCCGCCCTCGTCGCCGAGTCCGGTGTTGTACCCCGCGGACTTCAGTTCGCCCTTGAGGACGTGGTAGACCTCGGTACCCCAGCGGAGGGACTCGCCATACGTCTCGGCTCCGATGGGGGCCAGGAAGAACTCCTGGAAGTCGATGCCGTTGTCGGCGTGCTCGCCACCGTTGATGACGTTGAACAGCGGAACGGGCAGCAGGTGCGCGTTGGGACCGCCCAGGTAGCGGAACAGGGGAAGGTCGGCGCTGTCGGCGGCGGCCTTGGCGACGGCCAGCGAGACGCCCAGGATGGCGTTGGCGCCGGTGCGCGACTTGTTCTCGGTGCCGTCGGTCTCGATGAGGATCTCGTCGATGATGCGCTGCTCGCTGGCCTCGACGCCCTCGATGGCGGGGCCGAGCTCGTCGACGACCGCGGCGACGGCCTTGAGGACGCCCTTGCCGCTGTAGCGGCTCTTGTCGCCGTCGCGCAGCTCGTAGGCCTCGAACGCTCCGGTGGACGCGCCGGAGGGGACAGCGGCCCGCTGGACGATTCCGTCGTCGAGGAGCACCTCCACCTCGACGGTCGGGTTACCGCGCGAATCCAGAATCTCGCGCGCGTTGACAGCCTCGATAAGTGCCACGAAGGACTCCTCGTTGGTTCTTGAGTGGGAGGGGGCGGAGCGACATCGGTCCGTGGTCGAGTCTAGTGACCGGCTCCGACACTCGTGAGCCGCTGTGTCAATCCGAGTCGGTGTCCGCCGGATCCACCACGATGGCGAGGGCGATCCCGTCCCACCCTTTGCGATCGAGGGTCTGCAGCGCCGTGGCGTCGAAGCGGGGATCGGAACCGAGCATGAGGATGCCGCGGCGAGCGCCCCGAACCTTGGCATCGACCGTGTCGGCGTCGGCGACGTCACCCCCGCGCACGACGTTGTCGAGCACGACGACCGTTCCCGACCGCCCGAGACGTGCGGCCCAGTCGAGGTACAGCTCGTTCGACTCCTTGTCGGCGTCGATGAAGACGAGGTCGAAGGGCTCCCGGCCCTGCAGCGTCGGCAGCACGTCGGCACCGCGACCCACGCGGACCTCGACCCGGTCCGCGACGCCGGTTCGTTCGAGGTTGCGCTGCGCGATCTCGGCGTTCGCCGGCTCGGCCTCGATCGTCACGACCCGCCCCTGCGCCCCCACGGCCCGCGCGAACCAGAGCGTGGAGTATCCGCCCAGCGTGCCGATCTCGAGCACGCGGCGTGCACCGGCGATGCGTGTGAGCAGATGCAGGAACTTCGCGTTCACGGGGGCGACCTCGATCGCCGGCAATCCCGCGTCGTGCTGGGCCGCGAGAACGGCCTCTCCCGCGGGGTCCGCCCCGACCAGGGTCTCGGTCAGGAAGGCGTCGACGTCTTCGGGGGTGGGCACTCCCCCAGCCTGACGGCGTGAGACGACTCGGTCAACGCTCTCCGCGCAGATGCGCGCGGGTCATCTCGTCGTATTCCTCGTCCGAGAGGTCGTCGAAGCCCTTCGCTTCCACACGGTCGCTGCGCATCCACCGGATCATGAGGATGACGAGGATCGGCACGTCGGCGAACTCGGCGATGAACCAGATCATGTCGCCCGCGAGGTGCTGGTCGTGCAGCAGTGACGGCCACCACGACACCGATTGCGCGGCATCCGGAATCAGATCCAGCACGTTGTCATTGAGCCGGAGGAGAAGCCCGGGGACGGAGTCGATGAGCAGCTCGACGAACGCGAGCAGGAATTCGATCGCGATGAACGTGCCCGTGTGGACGGCGCCGAGAGCCATCATCGGCAGCACCATCGCGAGCCCGACGAGGGGCACGACGATTCCGAGCGACGCCTCCACGACGGGGTTCACGCGCAGGATGCCGGCGACCGGCGTCAAGAACAGGCAGAAAACCGCGGCGATCACGACCGTGGCGACCATGGCGTTGCCGAAGACCCGCGTCAGGCGCGAGGCGAGGAAGCGCTCCCGGAGGCGCGACGGGACGAGATCGAGCGGGCGCCCGGCGGCGACGCCGGCGGGGATGGCGAAGATGAGCAGGGCGACGCGCGTCGAGAACGCCCAGCGCAGCTCCGACGAGTAGACGCCGAGGAACCCGAGCTCGATCACCGCGTAGGGCAGCAATCCGAGAGCGAAGAAACCGACCGTGCGCAGCACCGGCCACGGCTGCCCGCGACGGCGAACGCGCCGAACCCCGAGGAGATAGGCCGAGGATGCGACGAAGAGCACGCCGAGCGTGATCGGATCGGCGCGCCAGGTGCTGAGGAAGACTTCGATGGGAGGCGTGGAAGAACGGTAGATCCGCGAGCTATGCGTCTGCCGGGGATCGGGGCGGGCCGAACTCCGGAGACTCCGACGCGCGCGGCGCCTCGACGGCCGGGCGCGCACGCGGGGGCCGCGCGTCCGATGCGCGACTCAGGAGTTCGGCACGCCCCCGGGCAGCTCAGCAGCGGCCGGCGTCCTCCGGCGTCCGGACCTGCTCGAGTGCTGCCAGCACGGCGGGTAGCAGCGCCTCCGCCGTTCGGCGGTACCCGAGGGCGCTGGGGTGGAAGCGGTCGACGCTGAACATCTCGTCGGGGCGCTCCGCGAACACCGGCCCCACGGCGCGCGCGAGCCCGACCACCCGGCCGCCCGCACGGTGAACGGCGGTCGCTTGGGCCGCGGCCAGCTGCCGAGACGACCGGGCGGCGAGCGCGCGCAGCGGCTGCGGGATCGCGCGCAGGGTGCCGAGGTCGGGGCACGTGCCGACCACGACGGGCACGCCGCGGGCGCGCAGGTCGCGCACGACGTGTTCGAGCTGTCCCGCCGAACGGGATGCCGGGATCCGGTGCGTCACGTCGTTGCCGCCCACGACGATGACGGCGGCATCCGGCCGATACTCCGGCGGGAGCGAGGCCACCTGTGCCGCGAGGGCCGAGGTCTCCGATCCGACCACCGCGACGGTGCGAAGGCGCACCGGTCGCCCTGCCTCTCGAGCGATGCCCTTGGCGAGCCGCGCCCCGAGCGTGTCGCGCCGGTGGCCCGCGCCGAGCCCCGCGGCGATCGAGTCACCGAGCACGAGCAGCTCGACCGGCTCACCCGGGTGCTTCTTCCGTCGCCACACCCGGTCGGCATCGAGCGCCTGTTCGCCGAGGGGCTTGCCGATGCGGCGACGCGCGATCGCGGCCTGTCGGGTGATGAGGGTGCGCAGCCCCACCGCCCCCGCTCCGGCGAGCGCCACCACGGACGCCGCGGTCAGGGTCACCGGTCGACGCGCGCGCATCCTCCGATGACACCCGCCCGCGGTGAACGCCGGGTGGCCGGGCCGTGACGCTCGGACGACGGCGGCCTCCTGGCATCGACCGGAACGGTGCCGTCGAGCTAGAGCGACGCGCGGCGCCCCCGCGCGCGCAGCGCCATGGCGAGAACGAGCACCGCCACGGCGAGCACGATGTCGAGGGCGAGTCCCGCGAGCAGCTCCGTTCGGCCCCCGACACCGGTGAGGGTGACGACACCGCCGATGACGATGACACCGAACGACAGGGCGAGCTGCTGGGCGGTGCTGAACATGCCGCCCGACAGGCCGGCGGCCTCGACCGGAACCTCGCGGACCACGAGCTGGGTCAACGGCGAGAAGATGAGCGCCTGACCCGCTCCGAGCAGCACCAGAGCGGGCTGCAGCCACAGACCGATGTCGTTCCCCCACGCGAAGACGAGGGTCGCGGCCATCCCCGCGAGCGCGACGATCTGCACCGAGACGCCGAGGACGAGCGTCGAGTCACCGAGCCGAGCCTGGATGCGCGCGACGGCGAGTGAGACGCCCGCGAACACCACGGCGAAGGGCAGCAACGCCATCCCGGCCTCGAGCGAGCTCAGTCCCCCCGCTTCGACGGCTCGCGGGAAGACGTACAGCAGCGCCGAATACCCCGCGAAGAAGAGACCCGCGGCGAGGAGGCCCAGCTGCAGGGGACGCAGCCTCAGCACGCTCGGCGGCAGCAGCGGCACCCGTCCGGATCGCTCGATCGCGTTCTGGTGCTTCCACATCGCCACCAGGGACACGGCCGCGATCACCAGGGCCACCGCCACCGGCCACGACCAGTTCCAGACCGGCCCGAAGGTCAGGGCGACGGAGGCGGCGAGGATGCCGAGTCCCAGCGCCGCCGTGCCGACCAGGTCGATCGCGACGACCTCGTGCGCGCGAGAGCGCGGCGCCAGGGGGGCGAGGGCGATCGCGGCGACGGCGATGAGGGCGACGACCACGAACACGGCACGCCACCCCTCGACCGGACCGAAGGAGAGCGCCGCCAGGGCACCGCCCGCGACCTGACCGACGGCTGCGCCGATCCCTCCGCTCGCCCCGAACGCGGCGATCGCGCGCGTGCGGGCGGCGCCCTGCGAGGTCGCCTGGATCGTCGCGAGCACCTGCGGCGTGCACAGCGCTGCGCCGACACCCTGCACCACCCGGGCGGCGATCAGCGTCTCGATGGAGGGCGCGAGAGCGCATGCGACCGCGGAGACGAGGAACAGAGCCATCCCCACCACGAACAGCCGGTGCCGACCGAAGCGGTCACCGAGCCTCCCGCCCAGGATGAGCAGGACGGCGAAGGGGATGCCGTATCCCGCGATCACGAGTTCGAGGGCGACATCCCCGGCGCCGAACCGCTCGCGCAGGGTCGGCAGGATCACCGTCACCGCGTTGAAGGCGAACGTCCCCACGCCGGGGCCGAGCAGGAAGCCGAGATAACGCCAGGTGGGCACCTCGACGACCGTTCCCGGGCGGATCGGCACGGGAGCGGTCCCCGAGGCGGGGTGTGCGGAAGTCGTCATGGTGCCAGCATGGAGATCGATCCATCCTGGTACCAGGAGTGCGCTCATCCTGGTACTGCCAGCACTCCCCTGCGGCGGGCGGGAGGTCGCACGCCCGTCCTATGATCGCCGGAGAGGGAGGGATGCCGTGACTCGATCCGACGATGTCCGCGCCGAATTCGCGGGGTTCCTGCGCAGTCGGCGAGCGCGCCTGCGTCCCGCCGACGTCGGGCTGCCCGAGGGAACACGGCGCCGCGTCGCGGGCCTTCGCCGCGAAGAGGTCGCCCAACTCGCCGGAGTCGGCCTCACCTGGTACACCTGGCTCGAACAGGGTCGCCCGATCGCGGCGTCCGCCCAGGTCGTCGCAGCCATCGCCCGCGCGCTCCGCCTGAGCGACGACGAGCGCGACCACCTGTTCGCTCTCGCCGACCTCCCCGTGCCAGACCGCGAGGCGCGGCACTGCGTCGGTGCGACCCACCTCGACCTGCTCGAGAAGCTCCTGCCCTACCCCGCGGCCGTGCAAACCGCGCGTTTCGACATCCGCGCATACAACCGCGCCTATCGGTACCTCTTCGACGACCTCGACGACATGCCGGCCGAGCGACGCAATTGCGCCGTGCTGCTCTTCACCGACTCCGAGTGGCAGCGCTCGCACGTCGACCTCGACCACGCTCAGCGGCGGATCGCGGCGCGGCTCCGCGCCGCCTACGGCCGCCACCACGAAGAGCCCTCGTGGCAGCGTTTCATCGCCGAGCTCGAAGAGGAGTCCCCGCGCTTCGCCGAGCTCTGGCGTCTGGGCGACGTCGGGGGCGAGCGCAATGCCAACAAGCACCTCCTGCATGCCCGCGTCGGCGAACTGCACCTGGAGATGTCGAGCCTGTGGATCGACGACGGACTCGGCTCTCGCGTCGTGTGGTTCTCCCCGCGGGACGCCGAGACCGCGGCGCGCCTGGAACGCCTCGCCGCCGAGAGCCCGACGGAGGCGTTGATCAGCGCGGTGGCCTGACGCCGGCCCGCGAGACCCGGAGCGCTCAGCGGCGTCGGGGTCCCGGCATCCGTCGACCTCCCGCTCTCACGAGAGCGGCTTGATCTCCAGCGTCTCGGGCGTCGTATCGACGTTCACGGTCGCGAACGACGCGTAGCCGTCGGCGGTGGAGCGCTCGAGCAGGGCCTTCATGTTCTTCGGCCGCTGCTCGACGCGTACGCGCGCTCCCCCGCCGATCAGCGCCGTCTTGAGCGACAGCAGTTGGGCGAACGGCACATCGCGGTCGTGCACGAGGACCACGGAGCGCTCGCCTTCGCTGCCGGTCTCGGGCAGCAGGTCGACGATGCGCTCGAAGCCGATCGAGAAGCCGACAGCCGGCACCTGCTGGCCGAGGAAGCGGCCGATCATGCCGTCGTAGCGTCCACCGCCGCCCAGCGAGTAGTCGACGCTCGGGTGGGCGAGCTCGAAGATCGTGCCGGTGTAGTAGCCCATGCCCCGCACCAGGAAGGGGTCGAAGACGAGCGGCACCTCTCCACCGCGTGCCGCGGCGACGGTGTCGCCGAGGTCGACGAGGTGAGCGACGATCTCGTCGGGGATGCCGTCGGGCAACGTGGCGCGGATGCCTGCCTCGTCGAACGACGGGGCCGACGCGGGACGGTCGAGGTACGCCGCGAAGGCGTCCACGGCGGACGCGTTCACGCCGCGTCCGCGGAGCTCGGCGACGACTCCCGAGGGACCCACCTTGTCGAGCTTGTCGATCGTGATGAGAACGCCCGGTCGTTGGTCCGGCGCGAACCCGAACACGTCCAGCATCGCGTCGAGAGCGCGACGATCGTTGACGCGGATCGATCCGCCCACGAGCCCGAGCGCGTCGAGCACGTCGAGGCTCGCGATCATGAGCTCGGCTTCGGCCCGCGCCGACGCGTCGCCGATGATGTCGATGTCGCACTGCATGAACTGGCGGTAGCGCCCCTTCTGGGGCCGCTCGGCGCGCCACACCGGTGCGATCTGCACCGACCGGAACACCGTCGGCAGCTGCGCGCGGTGGGTTGCGTAGAACCGGGCGAGCGGGACCGTGAGGTCGTAGCGCAAGCCGAGATCGGCGAGCGCCGCTTGGTCATCGGCGGCGGCGCGGATGCCGTCGGCATCCATCCCCCGCTTGAGGATGCTGAACGAGAGCTTCTCGTTGTCGCCGCCGAGGCCGGCGTGAAGGCGATCGTAATCCTCCATGACCGGGGTCTCGATCTCGTCGAAACCGTGCGCGCGGTAACGCTCGCGGATGACGGCGAGCACGCGCTCGCGGCGGGCCTTGTCTGCGGGGAGGAAGTCGCGCATGCCGCGCGGCGGGTTCACGGATGCCACGAGTCCATTGTTCCAGGGTCGGGGCGATGCTCCGCGCGGGCCCTGTTTCCGCGGCGGCGCGGCCGGGGACCGAGACGCAGACGACAGCCACTCACCGCCCGCGAATCACTTACCCCGACGCGGTCTCGCCGCGTCCCTCGGCCGCGCGCACCTCGGCGCGCAGTGTCCGCAGACGCTCCCGCAGCGCGCGTTCGGCGTCCCAGCCTCGGGCGCGAGCAAGCTGCACGAGAGTCAACAGAGCGTCGCCCAATTCGGCCTCGCTCACGGGGTCCGCCAGACGATGCGGCGGCGCCTGCGCCCCCACCTGCGCCGCCTTCCCCACCAGCTTCTGCGCCAGGGCCAGGGCGGGCATGTGGTCGCTGACCCCGTCGAGCACACTGGTGCGTGTGCTCTTCTCGGCCGCCTTCGCCGCGTTCCAGTGCACGAGGACTTCCTCGGGTGTGGATGCCACGGCATCCGCGAACACGTGCGGATGCCGCCGCACCATCTTCTCGGTGAGTCCCCGAGCCACGTCGTCGATGTCGAAGGGGTCGCGCGGGTGTCCCGCGGCGATCTCCGCGTGGAACAGCACCTGCCACAACAGGTCGCCGAGTTCCTCGCGCAGGTCGGCACGCGTGCCGGACTCCACCGCGTCGATGACCTCCGCGCTCTCCTCGACCAGGTACGGCACGAGGTCGCGGTGGTCGATCGTCTGGGTCCAGGCGCAGCGTTCGCGCACCGCGCGCATGGTCTCGGCTGCCTCCCGCAGGGCGTCGTC
>JAKOMY010000332.1 GCA_022702225.1 Microbacteriaceae bacterium
GACGCGCGATGGCGATCGCCATGCGCGCCTCGGTGACGGTGTCCATCGCGCTCGAGAGCAGGGGCGTGGCCACCGTGATTCGGCGGCTCAGACGCGACGACGTGTCGGCCTCGCTCGGGATGACGTCGGTGTGGCCGGGAAGCAGCAACACGTCGTCGTAGGTCAGTCCGATGAAACCGAACGGGTCGTGCTGCTCCATGAATCCTCCTGCGCGCGCGGCGCCTGCTCGAAAAGGGACGTCGTCGGCCGGCGTGCGCGAAGCGCACCGGCAGTAATTCTAAGCGTCGGGGGGCTCGGAATGTTCCCGACCGCCTGGGCCGCCGAGCGCACGAACTGGGACACGGTTCGCTAACGACGCGTCCCTGGAAACACCCTCGACACATTACGCTCGTAGCGTCGACCGTCGAAGCTGACGGGACGACTTCGTCAGCGCTGCCGAACTGGAGACTCCGTGGGTCATTCCTCCCCCACCGCGATACGATCGCGCACCATATCCCGCACGGCCGTGATCGTCTCGCTCTTCGCGAGCGCGATCGCCGTCCTGAGCTTGTTCTTCGCGGCACCCGCGAACGCCCAGACCACTCCCGCTCCCACCCCTTCCGTCTCGGCGGGAACCGGAGACGTTTCGACGCAGTACTCGATCGGCGGCATCATCCGCACCGGCGATGAGCCCATCGAAGGCGTCGAGATCAGCGTCGAGGGCTCGGGCTTCTCGGAGATCGGCACGACGGGCGCAGACGGACGCTGGTCGGTCGCGGTCCCCGGCCCGGGCGCCTACAAGGCCACTCTCCAGGTGGACACCCTTCCCGACGGCGTCGCGCCTCGCGACCCCGACAACGTCACTCGCGACGTCACCATCGGCACGACGAACACCGTCAACGTCCTCTTCCCGACCGGCGAGGGAACGGCAGCGAGCGCTTCCATCTGGGACACGCTCTTCTCGCGCTTCTTCTACGGACTCAACTTCGGTCTGCTCCTCGCCCTCGCGGCCATCGGCATTTCGCTGATCTTCGGCACGACAGGTGTGAACAACTTCGCCCACGGCGAGATGCTCACCTTCGGCGCCATCATCTTCTACGTCTTCACGGCGATGGGATGGAACATCCTGCTCGCGATCCTGCTGACGGTGGCGTTGTCCGCCGCCCTCGGATGGACGCAGGATGCCGTGCTGTTCAAGCCATTGAGGAAACGGGGCGTCGGACTGGTCCAAGTCCTCATCGTCACGATCGGCCTGTCGATCGTGCTGCGCTACCTGTACCTCTACTTCTTCGACGGCGGTACGCGGAACATCGACACAGGGATCACCGACAACGTCACGATCGGTCCGGTGACGGTCACCCTCACCTCGATCATCAGCATGGGTATCAGCGTCGTCATGCTCGGAGCGGTGGCGTACTTCCTCACCCGCACCCGCATCGGCAAGGCCACCCGCGCAGTTAGCGACAACGCGTCATTGGCCGCCGCGTCCGGCATCAACGTCGACCGCGTCATCCGCATCGTCTGGGTGCTGGCGGGCGCCCTGACCGGCCTGTCCGGCGTCCTGTACGGCCTTTACCGGGGTGTGACCTGGGACATGGGCTTCGCGATCCTGCTGCTGCTCTTCGCCGCGGTGACCCTCGGCGGCCTCGGAAGTGCGTTCGGCGCCCTCGTGGGCTCGCTGATCATCGGCATCATCACGGAACTGTCCACCATCGTCATTCCACCCGACCTGCGGTACGCGGTGGCCCTGATCGTGCTCATCGGCGTGCTGCTCTTCCGGCCGCAAGGTGTGCTCGGTCGTAAAGAGCGGATCGGCTGAGGAAAGACGACATGGACTGGCTTTCGATCTTCAACAACGCCGCGGGCGAGCTCATCAGCCCGACCACCGCGGCCTACGCCCTCGCCGCCATCGGTCTCAGCGTGCACTTCGGGTACGCGGGTCTGCTCAACTTCGGTCAGGCAGGCTTCATGGCCGTCGGCGCCTACGCCTTCGCCATCGCGACCCTGTCGTTCTCGGCTCCGGTTTGGCTGGCGATCCTCCTGGCGATCCTCGCCTCGGTGCTCTTCGCGTTCCTTCTCGGCATCCCGACCCTGCGCCTCCGGGCGGACTACCTCGCGATCGTCACGATCGCCGCGGCCGAGATCGTGCGATACGTCGTCTCGACGGTCGGCCTGACCAGCGTCACCGGCGGTTCGCAGGGCCTCAACGGGTACAACCGCGAGTTCCAGGCGATCAACCCGCTTCCCGCCGGCACCTACGGCATCGGGCCGTGGACCTATTCGGCCAACGACTGGTGGGTTCGCGTCTTCGGCTGGGGTCTTGTCATCATCGCGACGATCCTCGTCTTCCTGCTGATGCGCAGCCCGTGGGGTCGCGTCGTCAAAGGCATCCGCGAGGATGAGGACGCCGTGCGCAGCCTCGGCAAGAACGTGTACTCCTACAAGATGCAGGCGCTCGTGCTCGGTGGAGTCATGGGTGGTCTCGCGGGCGTGGTCTTCATCCTGCCCCGCGCCGTGCAGCCCGGTAACTACGGCACCGCGCTGACCTTCTTCATCTGGACGGCGCTCCTGCTCGGCGGCGCCGCAACCCTCCTCGGCCCCATCGTGGGCTCCATGCTCTTCTGGGTGCTGCTTTCGCTCTCGAACGGCATCATCGTGGGGCTGCGCGATGTCGGCATCCTGGGCTTCATGTCCAGCACGCAGACGGGACAGGTGCGCTTCATCCTCGTCGGCATCGGACTGATGCTCCTGGTGATCTTCCGACCGCAGGGCATCTTCGGCAACAAGAAGGAGCTGTCGTTCAATGTCTGACACGACCGTCACCCATCCCCTCGTTCAGGGAGAGGTTCGACCCGGGTGCGCCAAGGTCGACCCGATCGTCGTCGCCGACGGGGTCACCCGTCAGTTCGGCGGATTGAAGGCCGTCGACGTCGAGCACCTCGAGATCCCGCGCGGGCAGATCACCGCCCTCATCGGACCCAACGGAGCCGGCAAGACCACGCTGTTCAATCTGCTCACGGGCTTCGACAAGCCCAACACGGGCCGGTGGAGCTTCGAGGGGTCCAACCTCGCCAACGTCCCCGCGTTCAAGGTGTCCCGCAAGGGAATGGTGCGCACGTTCCAGCTCACCAAGTCGCTGGGCCGTCTCACGGTGCTGCAGAACATGCTGCTCGGCGCCCGCGGGCAGAAGGGCGAGAACATCTTCCGCGCCCTGATCCCCGGAACGTGGCGGGGGCAGGAGAAGTCGAACACCGAGCGTGCCGACGACCTGCTGCGCCGGTTCAAGCTCGACGCCAAGCGCGAGGACTTCGCGGCCTCGCTCTCGGGCGGCCAGCGCAAGCTTCTCGAGATGGCGCGCGCGCTCATGAGCGACCCGAAGCTCGTCATGCTCGACGAGCCGATGGCCGGGGTGAACCCCGCTCTCACGCAGAGCCTGCTGGGGCACATCCTCGACCTGAAGAAGGAGGGCATGAGCGTGCTCTTCGTCGAGCACGACATGCACATGGTCCGCCACATCTCCGACTGGGTCGTGGTCATGGCAGAGGGCCGCGTGGTGGCCGAGGGCCCGCCCGAGACCGTGATGAGCGACCAGGCCGTCATCGACGCGTACCTGGGCGCCCACCACGACACCGACCTGGGCGACATGACCACCTCGCAGCTCGAGACCATCCAGGCCGAGGCCGCCGCCGAGGCGGAAGCGGAGCTCATCGCCGACGAGAAGGACGGGAAGCTCTGATGTCTCCCACTGCCACCGACACGCGGACCCCCGTGCTGCGTACCGACGACCTGGTCGCCGGATACCTGCCGGGCGTCAACATCCTCAACGGATGCACGGTCGACGCCTACCAGGGCGACCTCATCGGCATCATCGGACCGAACGGTGCCGGAAAGTCCACGCTGCTCAAGGCCATCTTCGGCCAGGTCAAGATCCGTGGGGGCTCCGTGCTGCTCAACGGTGAGGACATCACCTCGCTCAAGGCCGACAGGCTCGTCGGCAAGGGCGTCGGCATGGTGCCGCAGAACAACAACGTGTTCCCGAGTCTGTCGATCGAAGAAAATCTGCAGATGGGCCTTTTCCAGCGCCCCAAGGTGTTCGCGGAGCGCTTCGAATTCGTTTCGGGACTCTTCCCGGAGCTGGCCAAGCGCCGCCGCCAGCGCGCGGGATCGCTCTCGGGCGGTGAGCGTCAGATGGTGGCCATGGGCCGTGCGCTCATGATGGACCCCTCGGTGCTGCTGCTCGATGAGCCCTCGGCGGGTCTCTCCCCCGTCCGCCAAGACGAGACGTTCCTGCGTGTGGCCGAGATCAACCGGGCCGGCGTGACGATCATCATGGTCGAGCAGAACGCTCGCCGCTGCCTGCAGATCTGCCACCGCGCATACGTGCTCGACCAGGGCAAGGACGCGTATACCGGTACCGGTCGCGAACTGCTCACCGACCCGCGTGTCATCGAGCTGTACCTCGGAACCCTGGCGGCCGACGAGGACGCCAAGCGCGACCGATCAGAGCCCCAGGACTGATCCCGCATCGATAGCCGCGAGTGCGGCGCCTCCTCGCGTGGGCGCCGCACTCGCGGCATTTTCGCGCGTCTCTCGTCCGTGGCCGTCGGCCGCGTCCAGCTCGGGGTGACCAGCACCTCCCCCGCGCGACGCTCACGACGGCCTTCTTCCGTTCGTCCGCCCTGGTCGGCCTGACCGATAGGGATTCCCGCGCCCGTCGTCCCCCGAGGCGCGCCGCACCGTGGCGCGTCGGCACTTCTCCGCCGACGTGGGCGCACTGCCGATCCCGGCGCTGCCCACGCGCATCTCCCGCTCGACGGGAGGCGACCATGCTCCCTCTGATCGGTGCTCTCGACATCCCCGGTGGGGCCTGTGCCGCTGCGTGAGACGGAAACGATCCGGCATCCGTCGTCCTGTCACCGCCGCACGGAGAGGTCGCGACCGGAGAGCCGTTGTGGAGGGTGCCGGCCGCCTGGGGCCCGCGGGCTTATGTCGGCGGGCCGAGCGCGGCTCGGAAGCACGCAAAAGGGCCCGGATCCTCGGATCCGGGCCCTTCGCGGAGAGATCAGGTCACTCGTTGAGCGAGCCGAACTCGGTGTTCAGGAGGGTGTACTTGTTGTCGGCACCGTACTGGTAGATGCCGATGTACGCCTCGGTCGGGTCACCGTTGCCATCGAACGTGATCGGGCCCGAGACACCGTCGTAGTCGATGTCCTTGCCCTCGTTGATCAGCGCGAGGCAGTCAGCGAACGTGGTGCACTTCTCGCCGCCTTCGGATACCGACTGGAGGTTGTCGCGGATCGCGGTACCCGAGTCGCTCTTGGCCTGCGCCGCCGCCAGGGCGGGCAGGATGACGGCGTCGTACGACTCCGGGGCGTAGCTGAAGTCGGTCAGCGCGGGGTCGACTTCCTTGAGGCGCGACTGGAAGGTCGTGTCGGCGGGGTTGCCCGGAAGCGTGCCCTTCGCACCCTGGAGGGTGCCGGCGGGGAACTCGTACGAGTTCGACAGGTTGCCGTCGACGAAGTACACCTTCGACGCCGGGTAGCCCTGGGTGCTGACGAGCTGCGGAATGATCGACGAGGTCTCCTCGAAGGCGATGACCGCGACGGCGTCGGGCTTCGCCGCGAGCAGCTGATCGACCTGCGACGTGAAGACCGTGTCACCCGGGTTGTACGGAACGGCGACGGAGACTTCGCCGCCGGCGGCCTCGACGGCCTTCGTCGCGTTGTCCTTCAGGCCGATGCCGTACGGGTCGTTGATGTAGATGATGCCCACATTGGCGGCACCGTCACCGACCATCAGGTTTCCGAGCACGCGACCCTGGAGGACGTCGGAGGGCGCCGTGCGCCAGTAGTAGCCGTTGTCGGCGTACGTGGTGAAGTCCGGCGAGGTGTTGGCCGGCGAGATCTGCACGATCCCGGCGTTCACCAGCTGGTCGATGAACGTGAACGACACACCCGACGAGGCGGCGCCGATGACGACGTCCGCTCCGGCGTCGACGAGCTCGGTCGCGGACTGGGTCGCGATATCGGTGGTGGTGTCACCCGAGTCCCGCTCGGTCAGCTCCGTCTTGAAGGGGAATGCGTCACCGGTCGCCTCGATGTCTTTGATGGCGAGCTTGACACCCGCGACCTCGGGCGGTCCGAGGAAGGCGAGGTTACCCGTAGCGGGGAGGATCGTGCCGACGTGGAAGGTGCCATCCGCCTCGGAGGTGGCGCCGCCCCCGGAGGATGCGCTGGGTGCAGCGGCGTCGTTGCCGCCGCCGGCGCAACCGGCGAGGACGAGAGCGCTAGCGCCGACCAGGGCGATACCGCCGAGGATTCGGGCGCTGCGCGTGCGCGGGAAGACGTTCATAGTGCTCCTTGCTGTGAATGAACGTAGGGAGACCCATCGGGTCACCTGGTGTCCTAAACCTAATCCGCTGCGCATTTTCCGCGTGTTGCCGTTCGTTAACGATGTGCGTCGATGCGGTCACGGCCCCATAACGGTTCACCGGATTCATTGACGCACGGTCAAGAAGGCCGCGATCGGAGAGCCATTTCGCGAAAACGGAGCCTTTTCGAGAAGGTCAGCCCTTCGAACTCTCCGTCGAGTCCCCTCCACTGTCGCAGAACCAGACGAATACGTCTGTCGGCCGAATGGAGGACGCGACACCCGTGCGGTCGCGATCAGACCGGCTCGGCAACGTCCTCTATGACCGCGCCGCGGCGACGTGCCGCGACGAGCGAATCGACGGTCAGGATCATCAGCGCCGCCCACACGAGTGCGAACCCGATCCACCGTTCGAGGGTCATGGGTTCGTGCAGCACCCATACGCCGATCCCGAACTGGATGATGGGCGCGACGAACTGCAGCAGGCCGATGACGGTGAGCGGTACGCG
>JAKOMY010000338.1 GCA_022702225.1 Microbacteriaceae bacterium
GCCGGGTTCTCGCAGACGTGGACCAACGTCCAGAACCAGCTCAACAGCTCCGCCGACTACCTCGACCGCGTCGTCAGCGACCTCGACGACATGGCCGGCGAAGCGATCGAGGCCTACCGCCGCTTCCAGACCGACGCCGCCGCCCACATCCGCGCCTCGGGGCAGTGGGCGGGCGCCATGGCCACCGGACTGCAGATCGCCTCGACCATCGTCCAGGTCGTTCACGACCTCGTCCGCGACATCCTCTCCCAGCTCGTCGGATCCGCCATCTCGTGGGCCACCGAAGCCGTCGTCACCGTCGGCATCGCCACCCCCTGGATCATCTCGCAGGTCTCCTCTCGCGTCGCGAGCTGGACCGCGAAGATCAGCGGCAAGCTCACCGGCCTGCTGCGCTCGTGCGGCAAGCTCGGGGACCTGTTAAGCGAGCTCCGAGCGTTGATTAGCCGAGGCGCGAGCCTTTTCGAGAAGTTACCGCGCCGCGGCTCGAGAGATCCCGGGTCTTCAACGAGCGCGCGCCCGCGCTCCGATCCTCCGGTGTACAAAATGCCGGATCCATCCGATGTGACTGTCGAGTCGATCGATCTCGACCTTGTCGATCACGACCTTGTTTCCCGCTTCGATGCCACAACGCCACGAGACGGTGCGACCTTCTGGTCGGGGCGCGTCATTGGGCCCGATGGAAAAGAAGTACCCGGGGCCTCTATGAACTCCGCCGCCGACTTGGCATCCAGTACACACGGGTCGAGCCTGGAACAGCTTCTCGAACGACAGGGATTAACCGGCGACATGCCGAGCGATTGGCTCGACCCATCCACCGCGGCGACGTGGCGTAGCGTCTCTAAGAATCTTGCGGAGTCAGCATCAGGAGATGTCCGGGCAGTTCTGGGCGATGTCAAACAGACCTCGGTGTGGAACGAAATAGAGTTCCCTACGCTCGTGCAAAACCCAAACGTTCGCTCCATCACTGTTCACGACGCCGTTACGCAGGAAGTTTTGCATGTCTTTCATCGATGACTCCGTTCTTAGCGACGCCATCGTGCGTTACATAGGCGAAGACCGGTCGCCCACTCCCCAAGACGACATAACAGCCGCGCGCGAGGCGCACCCCGGCGAGAGCCCTGAACTCGAATCAGTAATAGTTCAAACCCTTGCCCGATCGGAGAAGATCGCGTTCGAGGACGTGGCCCCCTTCGATGGAGGTTTGAGGGAACGGCTCTACGCGCGACTTCGGCACGACTTTCCGAGGCTCTCAGAGCCAGCCGTGCGGGCCATCGGCTGGCGATGGGGGTTCCTGAACCTAAGGTGAGGGCGAAGGTGTGGCGCCTCGGCGGTTGCGCGAGAGAAAGGTTCTCAGACGTGTCATTCGCACGAATGTCGAGGTTGCGCCCGCGGACGACGAGCTTCTCGGGCGCGTTCGCATCAAGCGGGCGGCGATCATGCTGCCTCTCTCGGCGGACGAGGCGGAGGATCTGACGTGGCGTTGGCCGACCGTGGTCCCGCAGACCTCGCCGTTCTCTAGCATCGCCAGCACCGGCCGCCAGAACCAGAACTGGCCCGCAGCGCACCGCACGAAAGTCGAGACCCGAGAATGAAGGACCTCTCATTCGAAGAACTCTGCGGCATTCTCCGCGACGAATTCGGCTCGGCCCCCGTGTCCAGCCCGGATCACCCGCACGTCGGCGACGGGGACCCCGTCCTAGGCACCCTCGTCCTTCTGATTGAGAGCTCGGCCGGGTTTGCGGTCGGGACGCAGGAGCGCGGACAGTGGACCGAACTCGCGCGATTCGATTCGGAATCGGACGCGTGCGCCTTCGTCCTGGATGCGATTCGGAAAAGCCGCCGACCGGGTGCGCCTCTGTGCGCAGCGGAAAGAGCCGAATCCGAACGGATCAACCGCGATGCGAACGAAGCTTTGCGGCACTCACTCGGCCTGTAACCCCCGGCCGGCGCACGATTCCGAGGACGCTGTGGACCAGCCTCATGAGCTCAGCGAAGGACGCACCATGACCTCCCTCGACACCACCCTCACCGCCTACATCTGGGCCGACGGTTCCGCCGCCCCCGGCCGGCAGTCCCCGACCCAGCCCTTCGCGCCCGTGTCGAGGCCCTGATCGAGCGAATGGATGCCGTGCCCCCGGCGCCGACGCCACGCATCTCGCCGCATGGGCCGACCGGACCGTCCGCGCGATAGCGAGCGAGAACGGCGACGTCGGCGAAGCCGGCATCCGAGCCCTCTCTGCCCTGCTCAGCTGGATCTGGCTCTGATCAGACCTGGCCACGCGGGCACGGCTGCCACGTCGCGCGCCGACGCCGCGGGGCCATGGAGGTGGGCCACCACGACGCGAGCCGCGACAGCAGCGACGAGAAGGCGGTGGGCTGAGTGCGTGCGGGGAGCATGACTCCAGCCTCGCGACCGGGCCTGCCCCGCGCATCATCGCAAAGGACGAAACGCATCCCCCTCGGGGATGATCCCTACTGCGCGAGCAGCGTCGGATCCAGCGCCTCCGCGGCCGACTTCGCCGCCACCGGCAGCGCCTCGAGCACACGTTCGAGCGCGACCTCGTCGTGCGCCGCCGTGAGGAACCACGCCTCGAACACGCTCGGGGGCAGCGAGACACCGGCATCCAGCATCGCGTGGAAGAACGGGGCGTAGCGGTACGACTGCTGCGTGAGCGCCGTGGCGTAGTCGAGGGGCACCTCGGGCAGGAACGCGACGCCGAAGAGCGACCCCGCGCGCGGGACGGCGTGCACGACGCCTTCGGCGGTCAGCGCGGCGTCCAACGCCTCCGACACCTGAGCGGCCGCGGCGTCGACCGCCGCATAGACCTCGGGCGTCGCGAGGCGGAGCGTCGC
>JAKOMY010000345.1 GCA_022702225.1 Microbacteriaceae bacterium
GACGACGGCACCGAGCTGGTCGTCACCGAAGGTGCTCTCTACGAGCTCATCCGCACGGTCGGAGACGGAATCGAAGGACTGCTGATGGGACGCGTCCGACTCGATCAGCCGGAACCCGACGCTCCTCTCGACGTCCGCGTGACGGTCAGCGTGCGCTTCGGTCGCGCGATGAGCCCCGCGGTCGAGGAGATGCGCGAAGGCATCCGTTCGGCCATCCAGCGACACGGCGACCTTCGGGTCGGACGCGTGGACGTCACCGTCGGCGACGTCCACCTCGACGAGGGGGAAGATTCATGACGACCATCTCCGCAGCGGAGCTGGCGCCCCGCATCGATCTGGCCGTGACCGCCGTCGACGGTGTGCGTGAGTGCTATTCGGCGCGTCCGGTCGTAGCCCGTGCCGTCGAGCACCTCGCCGACGTCGAGGGTTCTCTCGCCCAGGTCGAGGAATCCGGCGACACCCGTGCCATCACCGTCTGCATTGGCGTCTCCTCCGACGACGACGCCGCCGTGGTCGCGGCCGCCGTCGCCACCGCGGCGCGCGGCGCCGGCGAGGACGAGACCCCGTCTTCGATCCGGGTCCGCGTAGCGCGCCTGGTCGCCCCGCCTTCCTGAGCGGGTTCCGGCCGAGAAGCGGTCAACCGGCTTACGCTGGAGGCACCGCCCACTCGTCCCCGGAGGCCGAATGTCCACGCCGCCCGTCATCGCCGTCACCGGATCCACCGGAGCCGTAGGGGGCCGGGTCGCGCGAGACCTCGCCGCCCGCGGCATCCCTCAGCGTCTGCTCGTTCGCGACGCTTCTCGGGCTCCCTCGCTCGAAGGAGCCGAGGTGCACGTGGCCCGGTACTCGGACGCGGATGCCACCCGCGCGGCCCTGGAGGGGGTCGACACGCTCTTCATGGTGTCGGCGTCCGAGACAGCCGACCGCGTCGAGCATCACCGCACCTTCGTCGAGGCCGCCGCGGCCGCGGGCGTCCGATCGATCGTCTACACCTCGTTCTTCGCCGCCGCGCCGGACGCCGTCTTCACGCTGGGGCGCGATCACGCAGCGACCGAGGAGATCATCCGCGCCTCGGGCATGCGGCACACCTTCCTGCGCGACAACTTCTACATGGACATGATGGAGCTCTTCGCCGGTGACGACGGGGTCATCCGGGGCCCCGCCGGAGACGGGCGCTGCTCTCTCGTCTCGCGCGCCGATGTGGCGGCCACGGCGGTAGCGGTGCTGCTCGATCCCGATGCGCACGCCGACGTCACCTACGACCTGACCGGGCCCGAGGCCCTGACCCTGACCGAGGTCGCCGAGAAGATCTCGGCGGTGCGCGGTCATCGGGTGCGTTTTGTCGACGAGACGGTCGACGAGGCATATGCCTCGAGAGCGGCGTTCGGGGCCCCGCGGTGGCAGGTCGACGCGTGGGTGAGCACGTACACGTCCATCGCGAGCGGCGATCAAGCCGCCGTCTCGAACGACGTCGAGCGCGTCACCGGCCGCCCCGCGCAGAGTTTCGAGGAGTTTCTCGGCGCCGTGTCATGACCGGGTGTCCCTCGGGTATGCTGGCGGCGTGCTGACCTGTCGCTGTTGTCGCTGAACGCTCCGCGTTCTTTTTTCGACGACCCCGTCAGCCGCGCCCGTATCGGGTGCATCAACCTCCAGGACTCCATCGTGCGTTACGCCCAGAGCGTCGCCGACCTCGTCGGCAACACCCCCCTCGTCCGTCTCTCTCGCGTCACCGAGGGCATCGCCGCCACGGTCCTCGCGAAGATCGAGTACTTCAACCCCGGCGGCTCCGCGAAGGACCGCATCGCGGCCAACATCGTCGACGCCGCCGAGCGCGACGGCCTGCTCCAGCCGGGCGGAGTGATCGTGGAGCCCACCAGCGGCAACACCGGGGTCGGGCTCGCGCTCATCGCGCAGCAGCGCGGCTACCGCTGCGTCTTCGTGGTGCCCGACAAGGTCGCCGAGGACAAGCGAGCGGTGCTGCGCGCCTACGGCGCCGAGGTCGTCGTGACGCCGACGAACGTCGAGCCCGACGACCCGAACTCGTACTACAGCGTGTCCGACCGTCTCGTGCGTGAGATCCCGGGTGCGTTCAAGCCCAACCAATACGCCAACCCGAACGGCCCGCGCAGTCACTACGAGACCACCGGTCCCGAGATCTGGCGCGACACCGACGGTCGGCTCACGCACTTCGTCGCGGGCGTCGGCACGGGCGGCACGATCAGCGGCACCGGCCGCTACCTCCGCGAGGTCGCGGGTCCGGCCGTTCGTATCGTCGGCGTCGATCCGGTCGGCTCGATCTACTCGGGCGGCGACATCCACGGCTACGACGTCGAGGGCGTCGGCGAGGACTTCTGGCCCCCGGCCTTCGACCCGACTCTCGTGGACGGCTACGAGCGCGTCTCGGATGCCGAGTCCTTCGCCATGACCCGTCGCCTCGCCCGCGAGGAGGGCCTGCTCGTGGGCGGGTCCAGCGGAATGGCCGTCGTCGGAGCCCTCCGGGTCGCGCGGGATCTTCCGGCCGACGCCGTGGTCGTCGTCGTGCTTCCCGACCACGGTCGCGGTTATCTCAGCAAGATCTTCGACGACGACTGGATGATCGAGCGCGGCTACGACGTTGCACCCGTGGCATCCCTTCTTCCGACCCCTTCCGAGGAGCACTCCGCATGAGCACCCACGACGCCGCCCGCGGCTTCGACAGCCTCGCCGTCCACGCCGGACAGGCGCCCGACGAGACCACCGGCGCCGTGATCCCGCCGATCCACGTCTCGACGACGTACGCGCAGGACGGGATCGGCGGCCTCCGCGGCGGCTACGAGTACGGTCGCAGCGGCAATCCCACGCGCACCGCGCTCGAGACGCAGATCGCCGCTCTCGAGGGCGGCCCCCGGGCGCTGTCGTTCGCCTCCGGTCTCGCCGGTGAGGACGCCCTGCTGCGCGCCGCGCTCGTCCCGGGAGACGAGGTCCTCCTCGGCAACGACGTCTACGGCGGCACCTACCGGCTGCTGGCGCGGGTGCTCGGTCCCTGGGGGATCACCCTCCGTGTCGTCGACATGAGCGACCTGGATGCCGTGGCCGCCGCCATCGCGGAGCGCGCACCGCGGATGGTCTGGGTCGAGACCCCCAGCAATCCCATGCTGCGGATCACCGACATCGCCGGTCTCGCCCGGCTCGGGCACGAGGCCGGGGCGATCGTCGTGGTGGACAACACCTTCGCCTCGCCGGCCCTGCAGCGACCGCTGTCGCTCGGCGCCGATGTCGTGGTGCACTCGGCGACCAAGTACCTCGGCGGGCACAGCGACGTCGTGGGCGGGGCGCTGGCCTTCGCCGACGCGGAGCTCGCCGAGAAGGTGCAGTTCCTGCAGTTCGCCGCGGGAGCGGTGTCGGGTCCGTTCGACGCATACCTGACCACGCGCGGCATCAAGACGCTCGCCGTGCGCATGCAGCGCCACAGCTCGAACGCGCAGGCCGTCGCCGAGCACCTCGCCGGCCACGACCGTGTCGCGCAGGTGTACTACCCGGGTCTGCCCTCGCACCCCGGGCACGAGCTGGCGGCGCGCCAGATGAGCGGTTTCGGGGGCATCGTCTCCCTCGCTCTCGCCGACGGCCCGACCGCCCGCCGCTTCGCGGAGTCGACGCGTCTGTTCACGCTCGCCGAGTCGCTCGGCGGCGTCGAGTCGCTCGTCAACTACCCCGATGCCATGACCCACGCCTCCGTGCGCGGTACCGAACTCGCGGTGCCCGACACGATCGTGCGCCTGTCGGTGGGGATCGAGTCGGTCGACGACCTGGTCGCCGACGTCGACCAGGCGCTCGCCTCCCTCTGAGCGCGACCGCT
>JAKOMY010000351.1 GCA_022702225.1 Microbacteriaceae bacterium
ACCGGGGAGAATCTCACCGGACTGGAGCAGTACCGTCAGCTTTTCGACGCGCAAGCGGTCGACATCGTGCAGTCCTCAGCGGTCTGGGGGGTCACTCATGCGCTGCGCGTCGCCATCGCCGCTCATGCCCGCGACTTGCCCGTCAGCCCGATCGGCATGGCATCCAATTACGCCGTCGCGCACGCAGCTACGGCGCTGCCCAATCACCTGCTCACGGAGGTCACGTCACTCCAGAGACCCCGAGGATTGACCGTGGACTACGACGTCGCCGACGGCGGGCTCGTGCTCGGTGACTCCCCCGGCGCCGGCATCGCATGGGACAATCAGCTCGAGGACGGAGTTGCCGAGTTCGTCTGGGGCAGCACCGGTGGCCCGCACGTACGCAGCGCGCGGACGGGTCTGGAACTCGGTGTACGGCTTCCGCCCCAGAGGGAGGCGGAAGGGTAAAGTGCTCATCATGCCCTCTGCCCCCCTCCGCACGAAGAACGCATCTTCGAAACGTGGGCACATCGAACGCATTGGCGTCCGCGTTCTCGATGAGATGGTGGAAATGATCGTCATCGGTGACGTTGCGCCGGGGGAGTTTCTTCCGCCGGAGCAGGCTCTGTGTGATGAGTTCGGTGTGAGCCGGACCGTCATCCGCGAATCGATAAAACGAATGCAGGAGAAGGGGCTCGTCGTCGTCGCCCAGGGTCGCGGAACACAGGTTCGGGAGTTCAACGATTGGAACATTCTCGACCCCGATGTCTTCGACGCTCTCGTGCGCCACGACAAGTCCCTCGGGGTGCTCGATGAGGTCAGCGTGGTCCGCGCGGCCCTCGAAGGCGTGATGGCGAGCGAGGTGGCTCGCACCCATGAGCCTGATTCTCTCGCCGCCATCGGCATCCAACTCGGCAATATGCGCGATCTTCAGGATGATAACCCGGCCTTCCACGAAGCGGACAAGCAGTTTCATCTGGCGACCATGGCAGCCAGCCGCAACCGTATTGCAGGCACGATAGGACGCGCATTCTTCGTCCGCCCCCAGCAGTCGACCCGCTGGGAGGGAAACAGCCCTGCTGACGCGATCCAGCGCACGCTCGAAGAGCACGAGCGCGTCTATGCCGCGATGGAAGCCGGTGACCCGGAAGGGGCGCGAGTTGCAATGGAGGAGCACATTCTGGGGTCGTGGCGACGCCGTCGGTTCCCGGACGGGGCGCACCACATCCAGCCCTGACGAGGGCGGCGACGTCTCGTCAGTCGAGGTGGAAGACCTCGGGCAGGGGTGTCCACGAGCGTGGCTGGGCGCCCTCGATGGGGACCTGGAGCGTCGCCATGAGGTCGTTCCAGCGAACGCACTCCGGAACGCGGTCGATGGCGGCGAGGTCGCTCTCATAGTTCTCGCCCTCGTATTCCCAGTACGAGAAAAGCAGAGTACCGAACCGATAGATCGAGTAGTTCCGGATCCCGGCGGCCGAGATTGCGGCCATGACCTCGGGCCACACCTCGCGGTGGTACCGCTCATAGTCCTCGATCGCTGACTCTCGGAGCCCGATGACCGACCCCACCCTCTGCACCTTTACCATGCCAGACATACTACGTATTATTTCCCCGAACGAAGGAGTTTCCATGACCGCATCTCGTCTGTCGGGTCTGCCTCTCACCGCTCTCGGCCTGGGGGGAGCGCAGTTCGGCAATCTCTTCCGCGAAACCACCGACGAGGAGAGCGCGGCCGCCGTCGATGCGGCGTGGGAGCGCGGCATCCGGTACTTCGACACGGCCCCGCACTACGGCCTCGGTCTCTCCGAGCGGCGAATGGGGGAGGGCCTTCGCAGCCGCCCGCGCGACGAGTACGTCCTCTCCACCAAGGTCGGGCGGCTCCTGGTCGACAATCCTCCCGGTGCGGGCGAGCTCGACGACGACGGCTTCATCGTTCCCGCAACCACGAAGAGGGTGTGGGACTTCAGCCGCGACGGTGTGCGCCGATCGATCGATGAGAGTCTGACGCGGCTCGATGTCGACCGAATCGACATCGCCTACCTGCACGACCCCGACGAGCACTGGGAGCAGGCTTCGACCACCGGTATCGAGGCGCTGCGCGAGCTGCGTGACGAGGGCGTCGTCGGCGCGATCGGTGTGGGCATGAACCAGGTCGAGATGCCCGCGAAGTTCATCAGCCGGTGCGACATCGACGTCGTGATGATCGCCGGTCGATACACGCTGCTCGACCGCACCGCGGAGCGTGATCTGCTCCCTCTGGCCGAGGAGCATGACGTCGCGATCGTCGCGGCAGGCGTGTACAACTCGGGGTTGTTGAGCTCCGCGGAGGTGCCCACCGACGCGCGCTTCGATTACGCGCAAGCGCCCGCGGCGCTCATCGCGGGCGCGCGCGACATGGCCGCCCTCTGCCGCGAGTACGGCGTCACGCTGCCCGACGCGGCGGTCCAGTTCGCGCTGCGCCACCCCGCGGTGCGCTCCGTCGTGCTCGGCGCGCGCACGGTGGACCACGTCGTCAGCGGTGTTGACCGAGCCGCAGCGACCATCCCCGACGAGCTGTGGGTGCGCCTCGACGCGCGCGCGAAGCAGCTGACGGCGGTGTCGGAGGCAATCAAGCAATGATCATCGATGCCCATGTCCACGTGTGGGACCTGGCGCGCGGCGGTTACGACTGGCCCGACGAATCAGTGCCGCAGCTGCATCGCACCCTGTCGCTCGACGACCTCGCGCCGATCCTCGACGAGCGCGGCATCGACCACGTGGTGCTCGTTCAGGCCGCAGACACAGCGGTGGACACGCAGAATATGCTCGACCAGGCGGCGCGGCACGACCGGATCAGCGGGGTTGTCGGGTGGGCCGACCTCGGCGCCCATCCGGATGACTTCGTGGCGACGTTCGACGCGTTGCGCGTCGAACCCGCGATCGTCGGCCTCCGCAATCTGATGCACGTGAAGGGTGTGCGGG
>JAKOMY010000364.1 GCA_022702225.1 Microbacteriaceae bacterium
CGGCTCGGCGGGGTCGGCCCGCGCACGGTCGGCGAGGATCGCCGAGAACGAGCGCTCGGTCACCGTGCACTCCGGGAGGGCAGACGCGCGTAGAACTCTTCGTGCGCCCGCGCGGCGCGGTCCCACGTGTGGGCGCGCGCGAGCACGAGACCGGCGGTCGTGTCGGTCGCGGCGGCGCCACGCAGGACGGCGTCGAGCCGCCCGGCGATCTCGGCGGGCGTCGAGGCGTAGAGCACGGTGTCGCCGAACACCTCCCGGATGACCGGAAGGTCGCGCGCGACGACCGGGGTCGCGGCGGCGAGTGCCTCCATCGCGGCGAGACCGAAGCCCTCCTTGGTCGAGACGAACGCGAGCGCGCGAGCCCCCGCGACGAGCGCCGGCAGAGCGTCGTCGTCGACCGGACCGAGGATCGTCGGCCGGATGCCGAGCTCCTCGGCGCGAGCCTCGAACCGCTCGCGGTACTCGCGGTAGTCGAACAGCGTCTCCCCTCCGCCGAAGACGAGACGGGCGTCGGGGTGGGCCTCGCGCAGGCGTGCATAGGCCTCGAGCAGGTCGATCGAACCCTTCCGCGGCTCGATCCCCCCGAGCGCCAGCACGTAGTCGCCCAGCTGCGCCCGCCACGTCGCGCGTGCGGCGGCCCCGGCCGCTCCTGACGCGGCGGTGAAGCGTTCGGCATCCACCCCGTTCGCGATGACCTCGGGGCGCACCCCGTACTCGTGCTCGACCTCGCGGGAAACGGCATGCGAGACGCAGAGCCGTGCCACGGGCTCGACGACCGCGCGGTCGTGGCACGCCACGAGCTGCGGGGTCGTGAACGCGTCGAGGTGGTGGATGGTGCGGACGACGGGGATGCCGCGACGCAGCGCCGCGTTGGCCGAGATGCAGTCCTGCGCGTGCACCACGTCGACCGCGGGGTCGAGAGCCGCGGCCATCAGCTCGATCGATCGTTCGATGCGCTCGCCCACCCCCTCGCCCTCGAGCGGGGGGAACGGCACGACCCGCACGTCGACACGGGGGTCGACCGGGCGGAAGAAGGCCGTGTCGTCGCCGCGCCCGAGCGTCCACACCTCGACCTCGTGGCCGCGCGCGGCGAGCGCCTCCGCGAGAGCCAGGGTGTGCACGACCCCGCCGCGGGGTTTGGTGGAGTACGTCAGCTGCGCGATGCGCATCGTGGTCCTTTCCGCGGGCGTCGAGCCACGGCCTACACCGGGGCGCTCAGCCGATAGGCGTGCTCGGCGCGCTGCGCGAGGTGGTTGAGGGAGCGTCGGGCGCGGGCGACGTCGGCCGAGACGTCGGCCTCGGCCACGGCGAGACCGCCCTTCGCCCACGTCTTCGCGATGATCTCGCCCGCGGGGTCGACGACCTTCGCCTGCCCGAGGAAGCGCAGGCCGCCGAGCACTCCGGTCTGGTTCGACGACACGAGGTAGACCTGGTTCTCGGCCGCGCGGGCGCAGTCGTACAGGTCGAACAGGTGGGCCTGCCGGTCGTTGCGGATGCGGTCGGACCGGTCGGTCACGCTCGCCGGCCACGCGCTCAGGCACGCGATGACCTGTGCGCCGTCGAGCGCGACCGACCGCGCCGCCTCGGGAAAGGTCTTGTCGAAGTCGATCAGCATGCCGATGCGACCGACCGGGGTGTCGAAGGCGCGGAAGTCGTCGCCGGCGGCGTAGACCTCGGATTCGCCCAGCGGCAGGTGCACCTTGCGGTGCACCCCCAGCACGCCGTCCCCGTTCACGCAGACGGCGGTGTTGTACCGCCGCTCCTCGCCCCCGTCGACGGCACGCTCGGCGATCCCGAAGCACACCGTCATGTCACCCGCCAGCGCGACGATCGCGGCGACCTCGGGTCCGTCGATCTCGACGGAGTGCGGGATGCCGTCGCCCTCCTCCACCGGGTGGTGCAGGTCGAGCAGGTAGCCGCCGATCGTGGCGTCCGGCAGCACGAGCAGATCGACACCGCGCCCGCGCGCGTCATCGATGATCCCGGGGAGCTTCGCGAGCGTGCGGTCCACGTCGCGACCGAAGTGGGCCGCCACCGCAGCCATCGTCACGGATGCCATTCCCCGAGAGTACGCGCTGGCCGCTCAGCGCACGGCGAGGACGCCGCGCGACGCCGCCACGATGCCGGCGGCGACGTGCTCGGCATCCCGGGCGATCGCGTGGAAACGGCCCGAGCCCCACGTGTGCAGCCACGGAAGTCCCACGAAGGAGAATCCGCGGACCGCCGTCGCGCCGCGGTCGTGCACCGGGTGCCCGGCCGCATCGAGCACGTCGAGGTCGCCGAGCCACGACCAGTCCGCGCGGAAGCCGATGGCCCAGACGACGGCGTCGATCTCGTCGAGGTCGAGTCGGGTGGGGCCTCCCGAGGGGGTCCACACCGGCTGGTAGCGCGCCTCGACCGGAGCGTCGATGCCCTCGCGGGCGATGTAGGCATCGATGTCGTTCTTGATCGACTCGGCGACCGCATCGGCCCGGTCGAGGTTGGCCGCCAGGCTGTCGTCGAACGCGAGGCTTCCGTCGGCGACGCCGATCGCCCGTCCGTGCAGGCCCATCCCCTGAGCCGCGAAGAGGCGGAGGTCAATGTCGCGTCCGCCGTCGCGCCCGGTGACGTAGTGGTTGGTCGCCGCGCGCTTGGCCGCGGCCTGCTCCCCCACCGGCACGTCGTAGACGCCCATGTCGGCGAGCCACGTCATGCAGTCCCGTCCGCGGTAGAACCGCGCCACGCGCGGCGCGCGCCCCACGGCGAGGTGCACCTGGCGCCCCTCGAGGTGAAGGTCCTCGGCAATCTGCGTGCCGGACTGCCCCGTCCCCACCACGAGCACCGAACCCGGGAGCTGTGCCGCGTTGCGGTAGTGGTGCGAGTGCATCTGCACGATGCGCTCGGGCAGGTCGTCGGCCCACGACGGCGTGATGGGGCGGTGATAGCCCCCGGTCGCCGAGGTGACGGCATCCGCGGTGATCTCGCCCGCGCTGGTCTGTACGACGAACACCCCGTCGTCGCGGCGGTCGACCCGCCGCACCTCCACGCCCTCGGCGATCGGAGCGTCGAACGTGTCGGCGTAGCCGCGCACCCAGGCGTAGACCTCGTCGCGGGTCATGAACCCGTCGGG
>JAKOMY010000368.1 GCA_022702225.1 Microbacteriaceae bacterium
GTCACGGGGTGCTCGACCTGCAGGCGCGTGTTCATCTCGATGAAGAACGGCTCGTCGAGCCGGTCGCCCGCGACCAGGAACTCCACGGTGCCGGCACCGAGGTAGCCGACGCTCCGCGCCGCGGCCACAGCCGCCTCCCCCAGACGCGCGCGTGTCTCGGGGTCGACCACCGGCGACGGCGCCTCCTCGATCACCTTCTGGTGCCGCCGCTGCAGGGTGCACTCGCGCTCGCCGAGCGAGAGGGTCGTGCCGTGCGCGTCGGCGAGCACCTGCACCTCGATGTGGCGCGGGCGCTCCAGCAGCCGCTCGAGCAGCAGGGTGTCGTCGCCGAAGGCCGCGGCGGCAACCCGGCGGGCGGTCGCGAGGGCGTCGGCGAGGTCGGCGGGGCCTGTGGCCACGGTCATGCCCTTGCCGCCCCCGCCGGCGGAGGGCTTCACGAGCAGGGGATATCCGACCCGGTCGGCCTCGGCGGCGATCGCGTCGTCGCTCAGCCCCATTGCGGAGAAGCCCGGCACGGTCGGCACGTCGTGCTCCGCGACGTGCTCCTTCGCGCGGATTTTGTCGCCCATCACCTCGAGCGCCTCGACTCCCGGGCCGACGAACACGATCCCGGCCGCGGCGCACGCGCGCGCGAAACCGGCGTTCTCGCTGAGAAAGCCGTAGCCCGGGTGCACGGCGTCCGCGCCCGAGGCCACTGCGGCGGCCACCACCGCATCGACGTCGAGATACGACGGCACGCGCACGGCGCGGTCGGCCTCACGGGCGTGGGGGGCGTCGGCATCCGCATCGGTGAAGACCGCGACCGAGCGGATGCCGAGACGCCGCAGCGTCCGGAACACCCGGCGCGCGATCTCGCCGCGGTTGGCGACGAGAACGGACGCGAACATCCGGGGCGCGTCGGCACCGGAGCGCGGGGTCGACGTCACGACCGACGCCGGCGGGCTGGAGATCTCGGTCATCTCGCTCACATCCGGAAGAGCCCGAAGGCTCGGTCTGCCAGCGGCACCCGGCTGACGACATCGAGGGCGAGCCCGAGCATCGTGCGGGTGTCGGCGGGGTCGATCACGCCGTCGTCCCAGAGCCGGGCGGTGGCGTAGTAGGGGCTGCCCTGCTCTTCGTAGCGTTCGCGGATGGGCTGCTGGAACGCCTGGTCGTCGGCATCCGTCCACTCCTGACCGCGCGCGGCGCGCTGCTCGCGCGTGACGGTCGAGAGGACCGAGGCCGCCTGCGCCCCGCCCATGACCGAGATGCGGCTCGAGGGCCAGGTCCAGAGGAATCTCGGGTCGTACGCGCGCCCGCACATCGCGTAGTTGCCGGCGCCGTACGAGCCGCCCACGAGCACCGTGAGCTTGGGGACGCGGGTGGAGGCGACGGCGGTGACCATCTTGGCGCCGTCTTTCGCGATGCCGCCGGCCTCGGCATCGCGCCCCACCATGAACCCGGTGATGTTCTGGAGGAAGAGCAGGGGGATGCCGCGCTGATCGGCGAGCTCGATGAAGTGCGCGGCCTTGAGGGCGGACTCGCTGAAGAGCACGCCGTCGTTGGCGATGACGGCGACGGGGTGTCCGTGCAGGCGGGCGAAGGTCGTGATGACGCTCTCGCCGTAGAGCGCTTTGAACTCGTGCAGGGAATCGGCGTCGACGAGGGTGTCGATGATCGCGCGCATGTCGACGGGCTGCGAGACGTCGGCGGGGACGATGTCGTAGAGCTCCTCGGGGGCGCGTGCCGGGGGCGCTTGTTCGACCACGTCCCATACCGGGGCGGGCGTCGGCGGCAGGGTGGCGACGATGTCCCGCACGATCTCGAGCGCGTGCTCGTCGTCGTCGGCGAGGTGGTCGACCACCCCCGAGCGGCGGGCGTGCAGATCACCGCCGCCGAGCTGTTCGGCGGTGACGTCTTCACCGATCGCGGCCTTGACCAGGGGCGGTCCGCCCAGGAACACCGTGCCCTGGCCGCGCACGATGACGCTCTCGTCGCTCATCGCGGGGACGTAGGCGCCGCCCGCTGTGCACGAGCCCATGACGGCGGCGATCTGCGGGATGCCGAGGGCCGACAGCTGCGCCTGATTGCGGAAGATGCGCCCGAAGTGATCGCGGTCGGGGAACACCTCGTCCTGCATCGGCAGGAAGGCCCCGCCGGAGTCGACGAGGTAGACGCAGGGCAGGCGGTTCTCGCGCGCGATCTCCTGCGCGCGCAGGTGCTTCTTCACCGTGAGCGGGAAGTAGGCTCCGCCCTTCACGGTCGCGTCGTTCGCGAGCACCATGACGTGGCGCCCGTGCACGAGCCCGATCCCCGCGACGACGCCGGCTCCGGGCGCCTCGCCGTCGTAGAGGCCGTGGGCCGCGAGCGGGGCGACCTCGAGAAAGGGGCTGCCCTCGTCGAGGAGCCGGTCGATACGCTCGCGCGCGAGGAGTTTGCCGCGGCCCGTGTGCCGTTCGCGCGCGGTGTCCGAGCCGCCGCGGGCTGCGCGGGCCAGGATCGCGCGGAGCTCTTCGACGAGGCCGCGTTGGGTCGGCGCGGGTGCGGCTGTGTCGATGACCGGTGCTGTGCTCATGGCGGCTCCGTCTCGGTGCCGCATCGTCGACGGCACCGTCGTTCCCGTCGGGGTCGTTCCCGCGGGGTGGGGTTTCAGTTAATGTTGGCTAACTGAAATGCCAGGCTAACCCGAGCGGATGCCGATGACAAGAGCGAACGAGGGCCCCTCGGCGATCGCCGGTGCGCCACGAGCCGACGCGGCGACTCCCCCCGCCGCCGCGGGCACGGCGCGCGACCGCGCCAAGGCCGACCGCCGCGCGGCCCTGCTCGCCGCCGCGGCCCGCCTCTTCGCCGAACGCGGCTTCGACGGCGTCACCCTCGGCGACATCGGCGAAGCGGCGGGGGTGAGCGGCCCCGCCGTGTACCGGCACGTCTCCAGCAAGCAGGCGCTGCTCGGCGCGATCCTGGTCGACGTCAGCGAGCGGTTGCTGCGGGGCGGACGTGCGGTCGGACACGATCCCCAGACACCCGACGACCGTCTCGCGCGACGCAGCCCCGACACACCCGCCCCGGCGTTCGAGAACCCCGGTCACGGGGCCGACCCCCGCACGATGGACGGCCCGGGCGGCGTCCTCGAAGCCCTGGTCGACTTCCACGTCACGTTCGCGCTCGCCGAGGCCGACGTGATCCGCGTGCAGGATCGCGACCTCGACCGCCTTTCCCCCGACGACCGTCGCGCCGTCCGCGACCTACAGAACGCGTACGTCGCCGTCTGGACGGCGGCTCTCGCCGCGCGGAATCCGGATGCCGAGTCCCCGGCCGAGCGCCGCGTGCGCGCCCTCGCGTGCTTCGGCTTGATCAACTCCACGCCGCACAG